>JALWTK010000056.1 GCA_027082875.1 Sulfurimonas sp.
CCTATCTCTCTTTTTCGCCACCGTATGAAACGATACCGTGTGTTAAGTTTCCAACTTTTGTGTAACCCATATCAGGCATGATGCGAGCAACATGAGCTGAACGACTACCTACATGACAGTAAACAATGATATTTTCATTTTTGTCTAGGTCTGCTTCTTCAAGTGTTTGATAAAAACTACTTGTAGGTACGAGTGCATCAGCACCTTTGATGTGTCCCATCTGCCACTCCATGTGCTCACGAACATCTACAAGTTTAAAGTCTACCATGCCAAGTTCACGAGCTTCAAGTAGTGCCATCATCTCATCTGGATCTATTTCACTTTGGTTGACTAAAGATTCACACTCTTCTTTAGTTAATCCTCTCGAGTGAGTTTGTACTGCTTCTTCCATACCAAGTTCAATGCGCTTTTCAGCTGCAAACTCAGGAGTACAGAAAATACCACAATGACAAGTACCATCTTCTGGGATCTCTTTTTCAATTGCTGGAGTACATGGGCATGTTCTATTATCTACTGATTGTGGCTTACCATCAACTTCTTCAACCATAAAACATGGGCAAAAAAGCTTATTATACATCATCTTGTTACGAGCAAGACCCATCTGTACACCTTCGTTCACTTCTTCTTGAGGATTATATTCCCAACCAAATTGATTGATAACCTTATCTGTAAACTTAACTGTTTTTTCCATTCTCTCGATGAACTCTGGTGAATTCATATCTATTTTAATCATACTCATCTTATTTGTGTCCTCTCTTTTTTCCAGCGATAATTCTTCTTAATGCATTAAGTCTAATAAAACCTTCTGCATCTTTTTGGTTATATACTTCATCTTCTTCAAATGTCGAGTGCTCTTCACTATAAAGTGACATGTCAGATTCACGACCAACAACTTCTACATTCCCTTTGTAAAGTTTTAATTTTACTGATCCTTGAACATACTTTTGAGTAGTATCAATAGCTGCCTGCATCATCTCACGCTCTGGAGAGAACCAAAAACCGTTGTAGATAAGCTCTGCATACTTAGCAATCATTCCATCTTTCATATGTGCTTCTTCACGGTCAAGACAGATAGACTCGATAGCACGGTGAGCTTTAAGCATGATAGTTCCACCTGGTGTCTCATAACAACCACGAGCTTTCATACCAACAAATCTATTTTCAACGATGTCAATACGTCCAATTCCGTGCTTGTTTCCATAAGCATTAAGTGTACGAAGAATAGTAGCAGGAGTCATCTCTTCACCATTGATGGAAATAGGGTCACCATTTTTGTACTCAATAGTAATGTACTCTTTCTCATCAGGAGCATTCTCAGGACTTACTGACCACAACCACATAGACTCTTCAGGCTCATTCATAGGGTTCTCTAAGTGAAGACCTTCATAAGATATGTGAAGAAGATTTGCATCCATAGAGTAAGGGCTTACCGTTGGCTTACCATCTGCATCTAAATGCTTAGCATCGATGTTGATACCATGACTTCTTGCATAAGCGAGAAGTTTTTCACGAGAGTTAAGATCCCACTCTCTCCATGGTGCGATTACTGTGATATCTGGGTTGAGTCCAAGGTAGCCAAGTTCAAAACGTACTTGATCGTTTCCTTTTCCAGTAGCACCATGACTTACTGCATCAGCACCCATTTTTTGGGCTATCTCTATCTGCTTTTTAGCGATAAGAGGACGAGCGATAGATGTCCCTAAAAGATACTCGCCCTCATAGATGGCGTTTGCTCTAAACATAGGAAATACATAATCTTTTACAAACTCTTCTTGAATATCTAAGATAAAAATATTTTCAGGTTTTATACCATTGTCAAGAGCTTTTTGACGAGCAGGTTCTACCTCTTCACCTTGACCTAAGTCAGCTGTAAAAGTGATAACTTCAGCTTTATACTCTTCTTGAAGCCATTTTAAAATAACACTAGTATCAAGCCCACCAGAATAGGCAAGAACTACTTTTTTAACATCTTTTTTCATATAGTAACCTTATATAGAGAATTAATTATCGCGATTATAACAGAATGTTTGTGATGTTTTGCTTAGAAGAAAATGAGAAGTTTTAAAATGTAAGTTTGTGTGAGGTAAAGGGTAAAATTTTACCCTTTTGTATCAAAAAGAATACCTGAAACTTCTTGCATCTTTGGAAGAAAATCGTGTGCTTGTTCAGCTGGAAATCTTCTAATCATTTTATTTGTTTGTTGTTCAATGACAGAAACATAAAAAACATCCTGAGAATCGACACCAAATTTGAGATTTGTACTTATTGGTTCCATCGCTTTATTGAGCTGATTTACTAAATCTTTAACATCTTTTTGAGAATTAATCTGAGTAGCACTATTCTTAACATCTTTTTGTAATTCTTTAACTACATTTTCCTGTTTAGGTTGTGCTTGTAGACTCTGCTCAACTGCTCTTCCTTGAGCCTCCGTTGTACTTGCTTGTGATTGTTGTTGTCTTGCAACATTTGCTATGCCATCCATGACTTGCTCCTTACCCCTAAGATATAATTATTAAACAGTAAATCGGCTATAAATAAAATAACTTTAATTAAAATTTGCATTTTTTTTGTTTCTTTCAAGTTCTTATGATAATCTTGCGTTTATGAAAGTATATTTAGAATTATTACACTCAAATAAGGTCCTGAGAAGACTCTCTATCATCCAACTGGTCTCCTATTTTGGTGCTTGGTTTTCAAACATAGCTATCTATACACTTCTCTTGTCTATGAATGTTTCTCCAAGTGTAATCGCATTCGTTGCAATGTTAAACTTTATGGCAGGGGTGATTCAAGCACCTATCTCTGGTTCTATCATAGATAAGATACACCCAAAAAGATTGATGTTATCTCTTCTAAGTATAGAAATAATAGCTACTTTTTGTCTTGTTTTTGTGAATGAAGTCTCTGATTTATATCTACTATATATGCTTATTTTTTTTAAAATGGCAGCTGCCTCGTTTTATTTTACAACTGAAATGTCCCTTCTTCCAAAGATTCTAGATGGAGATAAACTCCAAAAAGCAAATGAACTACACTCTATTATCTGGTCACTTTCTTATACTTTAGGTATGGCAATAAGTGGATTTTTTGTCTATGCTTTTGGTGTGACTATGGCCTTTATAGTAGATGGTTTTATGTTTATCACTGCATTTATATTGCTCTTTGGTTTGAGTATAGAAGTAGAAGTGTCTACTAGCAAGAAAAACTTTATTTCTATGATGCAAGATACTTTCTCATACCTCGGCAAACATCCAAAGGCACTCCATCTTATAATTGTTCATGCTTTCGTAGGAGTTACTGCCTTTGATGCTCTTGTCGCTCTTATGGTGGACTACTATTATTCGAGTATCATCGCTACTTCCTTAGCATTAGGACTGCTTCATGCTGCTCGTGCAGTCGGTTTAGTTATAGGACCAGTAGTACTGGGAAAATGGATTAACAACAAAAGAATCATATACATTTTCATAGCACAGGGGCTAGCTGTATGGTTATGGGCATATATGATGCATAACTTTTACCTCTCTCTTCTAGCAAGTATTGTAGTAGGTTTTTTCACAACTACACTATGGTCTTATACATATACCCTTCTACAAAAAAATATAGATGCTAAATATTACGGTAGAATAGTGGCTTATAATGATATGCTGTTTTTAACTTCAGCAGGAGTTACATCCTATATGATTGGCTATTTAGCGACACATGATTTTTCTCTTCCCTCTATCACTGTGATAATGGGCATAATCTTCATGTTTGGTGGTCTATACTATGCTTGGGTTCTAAAAAAAGAAAAACTAGAGGAGATATCTTGATAAGTTTCGCAGTTTTGGGTGGTTTACTCTTAAATATTGGTGCTTTTTTAACCTTTAAGGGAAAGATTTATGAGGCAGTAGGTATCTATCTCTTTGCAGATATTTGCTGGATTATTATGGCATATGAGAGAGATGACTTGTTGGGAGTTGTTTCTATCTTTGTGGGAGTGACCTTTGGGCTTCTTGCATTTTTAAAGATGCAGAGTGGCAAAATGAATAAAAGTATAAATAAGGAAAATGATGATTTATAAAACAAGTGAAGGTGATGTGGACTTAAGTAAACTTACGAGACTTTACCCTGCAGCAGTAGTAGATATGCAGGGTGAAATAGCGGAAATGAGTTTAGAGTGGATGGAACTATATGGCGATAAAATAAAACTAGTGCATTTTGTACTAGTCTTTGACTTTACTCCTGCTGGAGAAAATGTAAAAGTACGTACAGTACTAACCTTTGAGACAAAGGAAGAGTTAATGGTAGAAATTCAAGAGGTAGCAAAATACTTAGAATAATTTCAACAGACACAAAAAAAGTATTTGCACTCGCTCTCCCCGCTGCACTTAAACATCTAGTAGATATACTCCAAATTCTTATAGATATGCTCATGGTAGGAGTGATCTCCACAGCAGCACTCGCTGCAGTTGGCATGAGTATGCAGTTTATGATGATCATCAATGTTATGATGACTCTTTATGTAGTAGGAGGCAATGCACTTATCTCTCGTTTTATCGGTCAAGGGCGTAAGCGAAGAGCCTCGGCACTCCTTTTTTCTTTAGTTGTTTTTGCTATAGTACTTTCATTCTTTGTAAGTGTTGGTGGTTATTTAGGCAGCTCATGGATTTATGCAGTGATGGGTTCGTCTCCTGAAGTGATAGAACAAGGAAGTATCTACTTTAGAGTACTCTCTATAGGTATAGTGGTTATTTTTATAGATAACCTTCTGTACAATGCTCTTTCGGCCGCTGGTGATACAAAGAGTTCACTCTATATAAAACTCTTTTCAGCTTGTATAAACGCAGGACTGAACTATATCCTTATATTTGGACATTTTGGCTTTGAAGCTAGAGGGATAGAAGGTGCTGCAATCGCTACATTAATCGCTTATAGTTTTAATGTTTTTGCCTATTATATTCTTATCAACAAGATGAACTCTAAGCTAGATTTTCTGCCTATTATACGACTGAAAGATCTACTTCGCGTGTGGAATATTGGCTGGAGTGCTGCACTGGATAGGGGCATATCGAGTATGAGCTTTTTAGTGTTCGTTTCTATCATTACTGCTTATGGAACTGCTGAGCTTGCTGGATATCAAGTAGGGCTTCGTGTTGAGGGTATAGCGTTTATGCCCGGATTTGGTTTCGCTATTGCGGCTATGGCTCTCATCGGACAAAATATTGGGAAAAATGATTATGATAAGGCCTATGAGTTAGGCATTATTAGTGGGCGCATCGCTTATATATTTATGGGAAGTGTTGGAGTTGTTATGATAACTATTCCTGAAAAACTTGTAGGTTTTTTTACACAAGATGCTCTCACTATAGCAGTAGCTTCAAAGTACTTAATTTTAGTAGGATTAGCACAAATTCCACTTGCTATAATGTTTGTATATTCAGCCTCTCTGCGTGGAGCAGGAGCTACAAGAACAACACTGAAAATAAATGTTTTAAGTCTATGGTTTTTACGGGTTGTCCCCTCTTACATAGCTTATAAAATGGGTTATGGAATTGTTGTGATATTTATGATTATGAATATAGAGACACTTTTAAAAGGGGTTATCTATTGGTATGTCTACAGACAAAGAACATGGCTCTATACTAAAGTATAATCTCCTCATACTTCTCTTTTATCTGCATAAAGTCATCAATATGACTTAAAAAAAGTCTAGTCAGCTCTGGATCAAACTGTCTGCCTTTTTCTTCTTCAAAGAGAGATATGACTCTATTCAGTTCCCAAGCTTCTTTATAAACTCTTGTAGAGATAAGAGCATCAAAAACATCAGCAATGGCGACTATTCTCGCATTTATAGAGATTTCTTCTCCTTTTAAGCCTCGAGGATAGCCCTTGCCATTAAAATATTCATGATGTTCATAGGCAATTTGGGCTGCATTTTTGAGTAAAGGGAGAGTCGAGTCTTTCAGTATAACGTAACCCTTATATGCATGCGACTGCATCTCTTTAAACTCTTCATTGCTAAGCTTGCTAGGTTTGAGTAAAATGGCATCAGGTATAGCTATCTTACCAAGGTCATGCATAGTTGAAGAGATAGCAAGTGCTTCACATCTCTTCTTATCTAGTCCATAAAGTTTTCCAAGCAGTGCAGAGTAGTGAGCAACACGTCGAATATGATTGCCTGTCTCCTTACTTCGCGACTCCACTGCCTCACTGATGCGGAAGATAAGTTCTTGTTGGGTTGATTGTATCTGATTGTTTAGTTTATATAGAGCTGTAACATCATTACGAATGGCAATATACTCTATAAGTCTGCCTTTGTCATCAAAGATAGGAGATATAGTTGCTTGTACCCAGTAGCTAGAACCATCTTTTTTTCTATTTTCAAATTCACCACTCCAGCTTTTTCCATTTTTTATAGTTGCCCAGAGATTTTGGAATGTTCCATTCTGCACACTGTTGTGTCGAACAATACTATGTGGTTTACCAAGTAGCTCAGAGAGGGAGTATCCCGATATATCACAAAAAGCTTGATTAGCATAAGTGATTATGCCAGAAGCATCTGTTTTAGAGACAATAGTACTTGCATCAATCGCTTTTTTGTACTCTTCTAAAAGCATATTTTTTTGTAGCATCTTTTCTGTTGTTCTATAGAGAGTATAGAGCACAAAAAGACCGATGAGTATGCTAATTACCCAAAAAAGTATATGTGTGATAAGTTTATATCTGGTGTGCTTACAAAGTGTCTCATTATTTTGTGTAATTTTTTGTAGGTATGTGACAGTAAGCTGGTTAAATATATTGATATTTGATGTTGCAAGTCTATACCATTCCAATGAATTGAAGTGGATATTTTTTATGTTACCTTTGAGAAGCATATTGACAAGCGAGTCTACTTGAATAATATATCCTTGATCTACAATACTCTGATAGACATGTACATTTTCTAAACTGCTAAAGAGTTTTAATGCATCAGTATCATAGTCTATGAGAATCTTCATACGAAAGATAAGGGCTAAATCTTTTTT
>JALWTK010000057.1:0-2069 GCA_027082875.1 Sulfurimonas sp.
GATGAGAGTCTTCAAGAGCTTAAGCGCATCGCTGACGTTGGATAAATAGATGGCAAAAAGATGTCCCGAAGAGTTCAACCCATGGCCTCCATTTGTTGATATTTTCGCTTCTGTTATTCTAGTAATGTTGCTCTTTTTGCTCATTACTATTGTAAACATTGGTTACTATGCTCAGTTTAAGTACAAAACTCATCATACAGCTAGTACAGATACAGATATTCCTATTCAGACGAAAGAGCAAGCGAAGGTGACTTCAGATCCTCAGCCAAAATGTGTACCAAACAAAAAAATTACTAAAAGTGAAGAGGAGTCAAGATTTTCTTTTCACAAAGTAACGGCACAGATAGACAGTAAGTCAAACAACTCTCTCTTTGAAGGTGGCAAAGCAGAAGGAAACTCTGTAAGTTATGCTGCAGATAAGGATAAAAAAGAGTTCACAAAGCAGAAGCTCATCAAAAAAGATCTTACTCTAACTATTGCCTTTGAGGATACAGAGATATTTATCAACTCAAATATTAAAAGACAGATTAAACGCTTTGTTGGTGATATTCATAGACGCTCTAAACGTGCAGTATTTACACTCTATGTCAATGACCCTACAAATATACTCAGCTCAACTATAGCCAAACAGATCTCTTTAGGACGTGTTTTAAATGTCAAAAATATTATAAGACACTCTCGAACTGAGTCAAAGAAGATCAGGATGAATCTCCAGCATGATGTAGCAAGCTCTAACCCCTTTGGCGATATTGTTATAAAGGTACATATACCATGAGAAAACTACTTCTTTCACTCACACTTTTTGTGCAACTGTTTGCCAATGACGTAAATACAATTTTAAGAACTGATACTAATGCTACCGTAGCAACTGATATAAATGCAACTTTAAAAAATGATACTAATCTTACAATGGTAACTGACACAAATGTAACTCTAGCGAAGGATACAAATACGAGTGCAGCAAAAAATGAGATCTTAGCACTAGAAGAAGATCCACTCTTTCATGCTAAACGTAAGAGTGGTTTATCCTTATATGATGCGATCAATAGAGCAATAGCACTCAGCCCAAAAATGCAAGCCGCATACCAAGTTGTAGTCCAAGACAAGCAAAAAGTCAAAGAGGCTGAAGCGGGACACCTTCCTGTAGTCAACCTAAGTGGGGATGCAGGGTATGAACTTCGTCAGTATGCCCTTGATGAGAGTTCACCAAATGCAGATACACCTTTTAGTACTTCATCAAATTATAAAAAAGTAGATCTTTACCTCACTATCACAGAGAATCTTTGGAGTGGAGGGAGTATAGAGAATGCAGTAGATGAAAAAGATGCAGCCCTACATGCTTCACTCTATAGCTATAGAGACTCCCTTGAAAATCTTGTAGTGAGTGTAACAAAGTCTTACTTTAATGTTGTCTACAGTGAAATAGCTCTTAAAATTGCTAACAAAAATATGAAAAGTTATAAAAAAATCCTCAATATTGTAAGTATTAAAGAGAAAAATGGAGCGGCAACAAAAGGGGATGTAAACTTCATCCGTGCTAATGTAGACAATGCAAAAAATGACCTTGTCAGTAGACAAAAAGCTCTGAGCGATGCCCTTGCACAGTATGTCTATCTTTTACAAACAGAGTCTCCCTCTGAGCTACCATTTGAAGTGAGTACAGTTTTTTATCATCAAGATCTCAACACCTCTCTAGCACTTGCCGACAGCCAAAATGCTAAGATCCTTAAACAAAAATCCTATATAGAAGCCACAAAGTTTGGTCTACTAGGTACAAAGGGGAAGTTCTCTCCAAAAGTGGACTTTGCCATCAATGGTGAGACTAGAAATGAGTATGATATAGGACTAGGTAAAAGAGAAAAGGTCAATGCCTTAGTCACTTTTAACTATAATCTTTATAATGGAAACAAGGATGAGGCTACCGCTATACGACTCCTCTCTAAGATGCATGAACAGAAGTTCCTCTATCAAGACCTTAAGCGCTCACTTATCTTTGACATAAAAGTACTCCATCAGTCAGTCAGTTCACTCTCTGCATCACTTAAACTTACAGAGAGTGAGGTTCTAGC
>JALWTK010000057.1:2169-6920 GCA_027082875.1 Sulfurimonas sp.
CTCACATCAGCCCCTACAAAAAAGCCTTTTTCACTCATATCTGCATAAGCTAGAGTTGAAAACAGTGTTGTAATCAGTGCTATTTTTTTTATCATTTTAGTGCTCCCTTAGTGCATTTTTCTTTATATCTTTGAGTGGTTTTAGGATGTACTCCATAATGGTCTTCTTTCCTGTAAGTATATTTATCTGAGCACTCATACCCGGTAAAACAAGTTCATTTTTTCCAAATGAAGACTTTGCAGTGCTTACTTTTACCTCATAAAAGCTAACACCTTTTTCATTTGTGAAGCTATCTGGAGATATAGCAACTAAGGTACCATCAAGTGAGCCATAACGCGAGAAGTCATAGGCAGTGATACTCACACTCACTTTCTGCCCTATCCAAACACGAGCACGGTCTGAGGTCTTTATCTGTCCCTGTATCAGTAAAGAATCCCCATCAGGTGTGATCTCTACTACAGGATCACCCGGTTTGACGATACCACCAATAGTATGAAAGTAAATCTTTTTAATAGTTCCATTGACTGGAGATTTGATAGTTTTACGCACTTCACGGTCACTGTTGGCCTTAGAGCGCTCTTGAAGCTGTGAGATTTTTATGCGAACATCACGAAGCTCTTTAAGTTGCTTTGCATGCTCAGTACTACGAAAGTTCTCAAACTTCTGCTCTACTTCCTTAAGCTCTTCTTGTGTGACAGGTATGGAGTGTTTAAGACTCTGTTGCTGTGTATTGAGGCTCTGTTTTTTGGCAAGTTGTGCGAGATACATCTGACGAGAAGAGGCACCCTGTTTAACAAGTGTCTCTTGTATACTCACATTCTCTTTTGCAATTTTTAGTTCTATATCAAGATTTGAGAGCTTATTTTGCATCTGTGCGATCTCAAGAGTTTTTTTGTGAATAGTATCTTCTAAAAGTTCTAACTGATCATCAAAAGATTTTTTATTTGCTTGAAAAATATTTTGCTCATTTGTAATGATGTGAGGAATACTTTTTTTCAGTGCCTTAGAAAATTGTATACTTTTTTTCTCTTTTATCTCTGCCTTTAAACGTAACTCTTGTGCCGAGAGGGCATCAAGCTCTATCTCTTTTGCTTCTGTGTCTGAGAGGAAAAAAGCTTGAGAGAGTTTAAAAAGTGCTTGCCCCTTATGCACATGTTCACCCTCTTTAATAAATATCTTTTTTATAATCCCACCCTCAAGATGCTGAATGATCTTCGTCTGTCCTGATGGCACAACATTTCCAGTTCCTCTTACAGTCTCATCTACCTCGCTCAAACTTGCCCAGACTATAAAAACCGCAGTAAAAAGCATGATAGGCCAAGTAACTAATCGGTGGTTCCAGTGTGTCTCAAAGTCGATGATACTATTCACTTTTTCCCCCTTGAAGTTTTGCTAAGATCTCCTGTGTTGGTCCATCGGCTACAATCTTTCCATCATTTACTACTATAACTCTATCGACAAGCTTAAGAGCTGAAAAGCGGTGAGTGATGAGAAGTAGTGTTTTATCGGCTACTATCGGCTCGAGTCTTTGGATGACACTGTTTTCTAATCCTATATCTAAACCTGTTGTCGGCTCATCGAGGATAAGGATTTTAGGATCATTGACTAA
Source organism: Sulfurimonas sp. (assembly GCA_027082875.1). Classification (GTDB taxonomy): domain Bacteria; phylum Campylobacterota; class Campylobacteria; order Campylobacterales; family Sulfurimonadaceae; genus Sulfurimonas. The sequence continues at coordinate 3,779 of JALWTK010000057.1, forward strand.
TGCACGTGCTAACGCCACAAGATGTTTTTGTCCTGTGGAGAGGTTATCCCCATTTTCACCGATGAGGAGATTTTCTCCCATACCACCTTTTTTTATTAGCTCTTCTAATCCTGTTAGTTTGATAAGCTCAGCTATCTCTTCGCTGCTTACTGCACGTGAGAGTGCAATGTTTTCTGCGAGTGTTCCAGCGAACATAAAAGGATCTTGTGGCATAACGCCAACATTTTGTCGCACCTCTACAGGGTGCAGAGTATTTGTCGGTATGCCATCAAGATAGACAGTACCTGATGTAGGTACATCAAGAAGAGAGACTAAGCGCTGCAGGGTACTTTTTCCTGCTCCTGTCTGACCAATAATACCGACTTTTTCCCCTGCCTTTATCTTAAGGTGTGCATTTGAGAGCGATGGGTACTTGCTCCCTTGGTAGAAGTAGCTTACATCTGAGAACTCTATCTCACCTTTGAGTGCACCAAGACCTATCTGTGTAGACTCGTCCACCTCACGAGGAAGATGCCAAAACTCGTTGATAGACTCTAAGGAATCTTTCATCTTTTTGTAGTTGAGTAGTACACCAGAGATACTAACAATAGGTACCATAGCACGAGAAGAGAGGATAGTAATAGCGATAAGACCACCAACACTCAAAGCTTTTTCTTGTATTTGATAGACACCAACACCTACAACAAGGAGTGTCACCATCTGAATGATAGTGTAGGAGCTATTTGAGGTCATATGCTGAAGCAGTTGTATCTTCTCTCCGAGTTTCTCATAAAACGCGACTACTCGACTCCATGTGAAAAGTCTATGAGTGTGCCCATTGACAAGCTTGATAGCATCACGACCTTGGATAGTTTCCACCAAATAACCATGTTTTGATTGAGCTTTTTTGAACTGCTCATGGGCTAAAGTGGCTAGTGGTATCTGCATAAGAAGATTAAACACCACCATCACGATACCTGCTACAAAAGGGATGACTGCGATAGTTGGTGAGATAAGATAGATAACATAGACTGCCATAAAGAAAAAAGGAAGGTCAAGTATCTGAACCAAAGAGCGAGAAGTAAAGAACTCTTTAACCTGTGCTAACTCTTTAAAAAGGTTTGCTTTAGTTCCTGAGAGGAGTTTATCGTACTGTGTTTTGACACCCAGCATTCTCTCTAAAAGTATCTCTTCATAATGAATACCTATTTTCTTTCCCGCTTTTTCTAAGATGTAAACACGAACAGTTTTTAAAATCACCTCAAATAGAAAGATGATGAGGATACCCCCACCAAGGACAAAGAGTGTATCAGTTGCGAAGTTTGGGATGATTCGGTTGTAAACATTCATAGTAAATAGAGGGAGAGCAAGAGCAAAGATGTTGATAAAAAGTGAAAGAAATGCTACCTCTAAGTAAGATCGCCATGAAGCTTTTATAGGCTCAAAAAACCATGTAAGCTCTTTTGTGCGAGAGCTCACTAACGCATCTTGTTTGTTACGAAAAAAGAGGATGGCGTTAGTAAAACCCTTGAGCTTCTTCTTGGCTACTTCGTATTTCTCTCCAGATTTTACATCAAGGTAAGCGACTTGGTCACGAGAGAGTGCTTGGATTATGATGCACTCATTTTTGTCGTTGTAAGCGATAAGAGGAAGGAGAAACTTATCTAGTGTTGCGATGTTTATCTCTTGCGTTTGTGCGAAGAGATTTGCATCCTTGCTGACTTTGAGCAGAGACTTAAGGTCAAACTCCTCCTCTGTAGCACCTGAAATAGCAAGAATAGTATCGCGTTTGACATCGCCAAAATAAAACTGCAAGATATAGTGCAGTGCATCTACTAAAACAGTACTCTTTGGACTACTCATCAATTACCTTTATCTTATACTCATTTTCTACTGCTCTATAGACCTCTCTAAACGCAGAGTTAAAGTCGCCTAAAGAGTACTGGTGAAAAAGTCTTGCTGAGGGGTACCAGCGACTTATACACTCGCCAACGCCCCAACGCCAATCCGGAACTTTTTGTAAGACAACCCAAACTTTTTTTCCCATAGCACCTGCTAAGTGTGCTACGGAAGTATCACTTGTGATGACTAAGTCTAAGCTATTTATCATCGTGGCAGTTGTGTGAAAGTTCTCTATGCTATCGTTTAAGTCGATTATATCATTTTTGAGCCCATATTTTACTATATCTTCTGAGTCATCGCCTACTTGTAGGGAGTAGAGCTGTAGGGCAGGATGCTTTGCCATCTGGATAAAGTGTCTTAGACTAAAGACCTTATCTTTGTAAGAGTCACCGGTGTTACTCGCTCCCCAAACTATACCTATCTTTATGCATGCATTTTTGTCCTCAAAACTAAACTGCTCTTGAACATTTATGTAAGGATAGTTCTGTGTTAATTTTGTTAGCCCTACATCAAAAACAAACGCAAGTGACATAAATGCCAGTTGCATATCAAATGCAGGGAGAGGCTCCTCTCGAGTGTAGACTTCATCGACACACTCCATCTCAGTGAAAAGCTCTTTGAGCCCTTCGCGAAGATAAAGAACAACTCTTGCACCCTGAGATTTAAGAGTGTAGAGGTAACGAGCCATCATTAGGACATCCCCGTAGCCCTGCTCTGCATGTATTAACACTCGTTCACCTGTTAGTTTTTGCCCCTCGTAACGAGGTGCTTCAAAAATAGCACGGTAATTATGCAGATGTCCAGCCATTTCCTCTTTTTTAAAACGCCATTCATACTCTCTCCACCCTAAAGCATATTCGCCAGTTTGGAGAAGTATTGTAGCAAGATCAAAGTGTGCATTGACATGGTTTGCATCGAGGGCAATAGCTTTTTTGTAATACTCTTTTGCGAGGTTAAAACGACCCAGATTTTTGTAGGCTGAGGCACAGTTGCTAAAGTGGTTAGCTGAAGTTGCATCAAGAGAGATAGCAGTTTTGTGGAAGTACACTGCTTCTTCATGTCGCCCTGTTTTGTTTAGAGCATTCCCTAAGTTTGTGTAAGCACCTGCATACTTAGGTTTTATTTTCATACACTTTTGATAGAGTTTAATAGCCTTATCAAACTCTTTGAACTTTGCATAGAGTGCTCCTAAGTTCGCATAAGCCTCCCCATACTGTGGGTTTAACTCTATGGCTTTTATAAATGCCACTTCAGCATCTTT
>JALWTK010000058.1 GCA_027082875.1 Sulfurimonas sp.
TTCTCTTCCTCTTCCAAAAGAGGCCTTTTTCTTGAGCTTTCCAAAGTAGGAAGTATCTCCACCTAGCTTGATGTCTAGTGCTAATGCCATAGCCGTAATGGGGTGACCTGCATTTGGCGAGTCGTGTTTTTTGCCATCTTTATAAAAGGCAAAAATATCTTTTTTTCCTGCGAGGATCATAATGAGTAGGGCAGTTAAACGCGAGGGGATGTAGTTGAGAAGGTCATCTAAGAGGGCTGAAGCCTTGCCGTAGTTTTCATACTTCGCAGTTCTGTAGCCGACCATAGAGTCAAGAGTGTTGACACTTTTGTAGAGAACCAAACCGACTAAACCAAAAAAAAGAAGATAAAAAAGCGGGGCGATGACACCATCACTTAGGTTCTCCCCGTAGGTCTCAACGGCTGCCTTGTAGACATCACTTTCACTCATATCTTTTGTATCGCGACTGACAAGCATGGCTATCTCTGCTCTTTTATCTTTTGCACTAAGAACTGCGAGAACAGCCTCTCTAAGCATATGATGCGCTAAAAAGAGGGAGGCTATGAAAGAACTTGTTAAGATATAGAAAAAGTATGGGAGTTCTTGGATGAAGCTCAGTAGTAAAAAGCTAAGAGTGCCAACAGTTGAGAGTACAAAAAAGAGTAGAAGAACCCCTATAAAGATACTATCTTTATAAAAATGTCTCTCAAAAAAAGAGATAAGTGCACCAATACGAATAATCGGGTGTGTCATAAAACGAAACTCGCCAAAAAGACGGTCGATGAAGTAAGCAAAGATTGTAATTAGGATAGAGGTCATAGCAGTTCCTTCACTCTTGCAATATTTTGCTCAGAGGAAATACGAAGTAAAGCATAAAAGAGAGAGGCTATCTCTCTATGCTTGTGAAGAGTTTTTAGGGCTATCTTCTTTGGGGCATGTTGGTTGTAGCTTGATAAAAAGAGTCTGTTTAATGATGCTTTGTCCCTTGGATTAAAGGAGAGTAGGGCAACTGCTATATCAAATGAATAGGAGCCTAATCCTCCATCTATAAAGTCAAAAACAGCTACTTTTTCTTCATCAAAAACGGTATTGTCCTTAAATATATCTCCGTGAATAAAACCATCACAACTCTCTTGAAAATCTTTGAGATGAAGAAGTTTTTTGTAGTAAAAGTAAGTGTTTCTTTTAAGTGTAAGAAGCTTTTTTTCTACTTCATATTTTTCTATAAATTTCTCTTGTGCAGGAAGTTTTTGGCTATGAAGTTTTGCCATAAAACGGGCAAGTGCTTGGATATGGTAGTATTTTATAGTAGTAGGTATTTTTCCCTTTAGTCGTTTATAAAGATACCACTCATTGCTTTGTGCTATAAGCTTAGAGACATTGAGCCCAGAGGAATGAAGTCTCTCTAAACGCCAACTATCTTCTTTTATCTTCTGCATGATTTGGCGTTCATATTTTTTGAGAATATATTGTGTACTTAGATAAGTTGTATCCACTATGCCATTAGCAGTGGGTGTAAGTTGTGTTAAGGAGTACTCAGGAAAAAGTGCTTGTGCTTCTTCAAGTGATAAAAAACTTTTTACTCCCAATAGTTAGCCTTTAAAAGTTGTAGTTTACTAAAAGCTGAAATCTATTCCAGTCGTAGTCTGTTTTTTGTTTATGTTTGCGGTCATTTTCTATGGCATAAAC
>JALWTK010000059.1 GCA_027082875.1 Sulfurimonas sp.
CTCAATAACGACATTAATGAGTCTGATTCTCTACTCAGGTTTAGTAGCAGATTCATTTATTCAGCTATTTATATGTTATAAAAGTCGAGATTTATCCTGTGAGAAGAGTGTGTTAAATCCCATTTTTGTCTCAAATATCTCTATTTTGGCATTTTTATTTGGGATGATTTTTACTGGAGGAATATTAGGTGCTTTTGCTTTTGATATGTTTGTACTTTTAGGAGCAAATCTCCTTTTTATTCTTATTTTTGTACCACTTATTTACAAGCGCTATCTTAACGTTTACAGTGACTAATAGCGCTGCGTTTAAAGATTCTTTTGTTAAATGAAGTAGTAATGCTTTTTTTATTTACGCTGTAGCTTGTCTCTTTGTCTTTTACATAGTCATTGATATGCCACTTGGTAACAAACTTTTTACCGTGTAGCAGAGAAAAAGTGTCTATTACAACTTTTTTTATGAGCTTGTTATTTTCATACATATCCATCTCTTTAATAATCATACTCTGTTTATCAATAAAATAGATGGTCTTTTGATTGCCATGCTCTTTTGAGAGTTTGTAGTAAGTGTGACCTTCTCTGTTTATTTCACCTATATTTTGTAGTTTTGCACTGCTATTTTGTATCTCCGCAAAAGAGAGTCCTAGACCAAAGGCTTCATTGTTTTCATCTTCTTTTGGTATGAGTCTGCTCCTCCCAAGAGAGGGGAAATAGACTAAAGTGCTAGATGTTTGTCTCTTCTTTGTAAGTAAAATTGCTGTGCCTTTAATACTCTTTGGATATAAAAAGCAGACGAGGGAGGTGGATTTATCTGCGTTTGCGTATCTTGCAATGCTAAAGAGCTGCTCCTGAGAGTAATGTTTACTCCGCATTACAGACTTTACTTGAAATTTTATCTTCTCAAAGGAGAAGATTTTTACGCTGCGTTTATAAATCTCTTCTGCACTTGGTGTTGCGAAGAGAAGTGTTGCATTTAGCAGTAAAAAAGTGCTTAATATTCGCCTTTTATCCAATCAAGTGCCTTTAGTGTAAGTTCTCTGAGTTCGAGTTGATTCTCAAGTACTTGTTTCTCATACTCTTTCATATTAAAGAGCATTGTCTTTGTCCTATCAGAGATGATATTGAGTACTGGATCATTGCTCTGGTCTGCTTGTGTGTACCACTCTCTGTCAAAAATGATAGCCATACCCATCAGCAAGAAGTTGCTTATCTGTTTCATTGAACCATAAATTAAAATGCCAAAATCTAAAATTAGCATCTCTGTATAAACGATTAACTGCTCTGTATAGACTATTCTATCTGCCATCTCTCCAATTCTATCTGCCATAACACCGATTTGTACTGCCATCCATAAAATACGGTCAGCCATAACGCCAACCTCTTCACCTTTAGAGGCAAAAAGATAACCGTATTCCATCCCTTTCATTGCGAATGTATAGGCATCATCTTCTATCTTCATAACAAATTGGTACGCTAAATTTGAAAGATTTGTCGCAAAATCAGACGCTTGTGTTGTAGTTGCTGCGTTTACAGTGTAGGAAGTATTTGCTGCCATTGAGGCAAAAGCGAAGGCTTGACTCTCACTGTTTGCTGTTGTTTTTACAGCATCCGAAGGAGTAGAAACTGAGAAATTTGGATTGAGTATGTCTAACTCTTGAAGTAGCTCCGCA
>JALWTK010000060.1 GCA_027082875.1 Sulfurimonas sp.
ATAAGTGCAGTAGAAGAGACTATGCAAAATATAGAGGAGTCCTTTGTTCCACTTGAAGATCAAGAGCTTGAGATATTCTCTTTTCATCTCAATGAAGCAGTTAAAGAAATGGCAAGTATAACACGACCATTTGAAAATGATGAGATGCTAGACAAAATGTTTGGCTCTTTTTGCTTAGGAAAATAGATGAAATATATAGCCATCGACTTAGGACTTAAACGCATTGGACTCGCTTATTCAGCTCACAAAGATTTAGTTACACCACTCCCAGCAGTTATGCGAAAAAATCGTAACCAAGCTTCAGATGAAGTAAGAAAAGTCATTAAAGAGTGGGAAATAGATGCTGTTGTCATCGGTGTACCTCTTGGTGGGAGTAGCGAAGAAGAGATGAAAAGACGTATCGCTCACTTTATGAACCTTGTCGCGTTTGAGGGTGAAGTGTTTTATCAAGATGAAGCAGGTAGTTCGCTAGAGGCTGAGAACTTAATGAAGGGTGAGATAAAATATATCCGTGATGGACGTATTGACTCTATCTCCGCTATGATTATTCTGCAGAGATATCTTTATAGGAAAAAACAAGAAGCATGAGATTAATTGGTTTAGATATTTTTCGTGGTTATGCACTTTTACTTATGGTTATTTTTCACTTCTGTTTTGATCTCAATAACTTTCATTATGTAGACTTCAATCTTATGTATGGTGATTTTTGGCACTACTACCGTTATATTATCGTGAGTATGTTCGTTTTTGCTTCTGGAATTAGTTTACAAATTGCCTATAGAAAAGGGATAATTAAACATAAATTTCTTAAACGATTACTTGTTTTAGGTTCAGCTTCTCTAGCTGTGAGTATTGGTAGCTATACTCAGTTTCCAAATACATGGATATACTTTGGCATATTGCACTTTTTTCTCTTTGCTTCTATAGTAGGAGTGCTTTTCTTAAAAATCCCAAAAATTGCTCTCCTCACTGGAGTTGGTATTATTCTAGGGTACAACCTTCATATTATTAACATGCACTGGTTATACAACATCCTTCAAGCACCTCTACATTTACCTATTAGATATACGGAAGATTTGGCAAATATTTTCCCATGGTTTGGCGTTTTTTTATTGGGAATTGTTTTTGGCTATTATAAGTTAGCAGATAAATTCTTTAGTCTTAAAATTTTCACTGCACAATCAAAATTTAATACTGTTTTTTCTTATATTGGAAAGCACTCTTTATTGATTTATTTACTCCACCAACCTCTATTCTTTGGGATTTTTTTGCTTTTGTGATAAAATTTTGATACACTTTGGGCATGAAAAATAGTACCTATAATTTTACGAATACTCTAGAACTCCAAGACTTACTTGATGAGTCCATCGTTGATAGTCAAAAAATGCTCATTCAAGTTTTTTGTGCGAAAAATGATTTAGAATCTATAACACAACTCCAAGAGTACTTTCAAATAAATTTTCCTCATTCTCACCTTATAGGTACGACTACAGATGGAATTCTTGAGTCAGATAAGGTTTACTTTGACACAAAAAATGTAGTTTCCTTTACCCTCTTTGAAACGAGTACTCTCACAACACATCTTACAGAACATGAAAAAAACTTTCACAATAGTTATGAAACTGGTATTGCTATGGCTAATGCACTTGTAGGTGAAGATACTCAAGTCATTATTAGTTTTGCAGATGGGATTTTTACAAATGGTGAAGAGTATGTGAAGGGGATTAACTCCATAGCCTCTAAGGTTACACTCTCCGGTGGTATGGCTGGGGATAATGGTGCTTTAGTTCAAACATATGTTTTTAATAAAGAGAAGATCACGGATAAAGGTGCCGTAGGTGCCTCAATTAGCGGAAAGACACTTAATATTGCTACAAGTTATACTTTTGACTGGATGCCTATTGGTAAGAAGATGCGAGTAACTAAGGCTATCAAAAATAGAGTTTATGAAATAGATAATATTCCGGCAGTAGAAGTCTATGCAAAATATATGGGGCATGAATTAGCCCATGGTTTACCCCATGTAGGGATAGAGTTTCCTCTTATATTTGAAAAGGGTGGTGTGAGTATTGGTCGAGCAGTACTTTTTAAGCATGATGATGGCTCTTTAACATTTGCAGGAAATATTGAGGAGGGTGTAGATGTTCGTTTTGGTGTTGGGAGTATAGAGACTATTTTAAAAAATGGTGATTACCATACTCGTAAGTTAATCGATGAAATGCACTACGAAGCTGAAGCAGTTTTTGTATACTCCTGTATGGCAAGACGTCGCTTTATGGGAGAATATATTCGTGATGAGCTTGAAATGCTCTCTCATGTAGGAGATATCTCAGGATTTTTCACTTATGGAGAATTTTTTCATTCTCAAGAAAATAATCAACTTTTAAATGAGACGATGACGATACTCGCACTAAGTGAGGAAAGTGTAAAAATATGTCCCTCTCTTAAGGATAATATCAAACCGCACTCTTATGTCGGGGTAAATCCACAGCATGTTGTAGCACACCTAGCAAATCGAGTCTCTAAAGAGTTAGAGGATCTGAATGACTCTCTTGAGAGAAGAATTCAAGAGAGTTCTGATTATATCTATAGACAGGCATATAGCGATAGACTCACAGGCTTACCAAATCGACTCAGTCTAATTCAAAGAGTTTCTCAAAGTATTGGTAAGATGATTGTTTTGGTAAATATTGATGATTTTACTACGATTAATGATTTTTATGGACATGAGATAGGGGATACGGTTTTAGTGAAACTTGCTTCTATTTTACAAAAATTAGTGGGTAAAAATGGTGGAGAGATTTTTAAACTTCCATCTGATGAGTTTGCAATTATCATGGAAGCCGTAGATAGTGAAAATACAATGGAAGATCGTATTAAAAGCTGTATATTTGCTATTGAGGCAGAAGAGTTTATGGTCAAAGATGGACACCTTGCACATGTCTCAGTTACAGTCTCTGCAGCACTGATTAACACTGAACAAACAGGTTTGGTCAATGCCGATATGACACTTAAACTTGCTAAAAAAGCTGGTCTTGACTATATGGTGTTTAACGAAGATCTTAAGCTTGCTAAGCAGTATGAAGAGAATATAAGAACAGCAAATATGATCAAGCATGCTATTAGTAATGGCAAAATTATTCCCTATTATCAGCCTATTATCGATATTAAAACTGGAAAAGTTGAAAAGTATGAAGCACTTGTACGTCTCTATATTGATGAGAATAAAATCCTCTCTCCTTTTTCATTTTTAGAAACAAGTCAAAAGATAAAGCTTTACCCTCAGATTACTGAAATTATGATTGAGAAAACCTTTACTTATTTTAAAGAAAATGGCTGTAAATTTAGTATAAATATCTCTTTTGGGGACATTTTACATGAGAAAACTCGTCATTATCTTTTTGAGAAGATAAAAGAGTACGAAATAGCTTCTCAGCTGACTATAGAGATACTAGAAACAATGAGTAATAACAATGAAGCTATGGTCAATGAGTTTATAGATAATGTCTATGAAAGCGGGGCAAATATTGCTATTGATGATTTTGGAAGTGGGTATGCAAACTTTGAGCATATGACTGGCATGCGTTCAGATCTTATGAAGATAGATGGTAGTCTTATCAAAAATATAGATAAAAACATAAATGCTCGTTTAGTAGTAGAGACTATTATAGTTTTTGCTCGGAAATTAGGCAAAAAAATAATAGCAGAATATGTGCATTCTGAAGAAGTCTTTAATGTTGTAAAAGAGCTAGGTATAGACTATGCTCAAGGTTATTACTTTGGGAAACCTCAAGCTACGATTCTTTAGTTTTACTTCCCCATTATAAAGAGATTGTTACTCTTGTGTGCAAGCTCTGTAAAACGCTCTTTAAGTTCTCTGTCAAAGGTGAGTATAAAAACATTTGAATTAGTGAGCTTTGCATCTATAAACTTCTCTAAAAGCACATCGTCTGCTACATTTTTCCCATGGTCACACTTTACAAAGTCAAAAGAGTTGAGAGTCTTTCCATAGTCATAAAGGTTCGCTTCCCACTCTGCACGTTTGAGGTAGAGTGAGTCTGGGTTAGCTGCTAGGACTATGTCCTCATCTTCTATCTCATACTTCTCAATTATTTCATTAAAGATAGAAGAGATACTTGAAAAGTTCTCTATATCCCAAAAAAGGTAGCTTTTACTTGCCTTACTTCTGTTCTTCTTATTTATGAGTTTGAGTCTCTTTGTAATATTGAAGTTACTATGAGCATGATCGTTTATAAAAAGTATAGAGTTTTTGAGTTTCACAGCATCATTGACATTAAAGCCTAAGATCTCACCCATCTCTATGTAGAGTTCAAGGTTTTCTATCTCTTCTTCAGAAGAGCCTTTTTGGTACTTCTTGAGTTTATGGAGTTTCGCGTTGGAAAAAACAATCTGTATACTCATCTTCTCATGGTTTGCATAAGCTTGTTTCACGCGAAAGAAGATATTTTTTGCTTCTGCATTATCTGGAAGTTCTACACTTCCTCTGTACTTATGCTCTATACTGATTTTTTGTTTGTTTATAGACAAAGATAGTGCCTAAAGCAAACCGAAGAACTTTGCAGCATCTTCTTCATCATCTGTTAAATCTTCTTTGACAAAGTCCTCATGTGTATCTATCATATGCTGGACATGATTTTTTGCATACTCAAAAAATATCTTTTGGGCAGCTTCGTCATCAAAGATAAAACCAAGACCACTAAACTGGTACTGAGGTTCTTCTTGTTCTATACAAAGAGTGATACCCTCACACTTCTCTTCTGCAAGTTCTACAAGTTTTCTATAGTTGATGTTAAATTCTGTTGCCTGCCAACCAATCTCTTCAAGGTTTTTGTTTGAAAACTCAGCAACACCATCAGCAGTTGTGTCATCATATGAACTTCTAGGAGTGTTTAGACCTATAAGCTCTTGCCAATTAGAAAATGCTTTTATGAGTACACGATCCTCATCTTCCACTATTTGATAGTTCTTTCCAAAGACTTCTTCTATCTTCATTGGACTTGGTGGTGTAAGAGCACTTACCGGTTTTGCAGAGTGCTTCCCTTCAAAAACTAGAATCTCTTTGTCTGCATAAGGTGGAGTTTTTATCTCACCCTTATAGTTCACGGCAAATGTTTTACCTGTGTTGATAGCTTGAAGAAGTTCTTTCTTATCAGCGGTAATGATCTCTTTAAAAAGGTTAAATTTTTTCATTTTACTTCCTATATATTTATATTATTGTTCGTATTATACAGACTATGACTTTAAACGAATAAGTTTAATAATAGATATAAGCTAAAACTAATAAAAGTTTTACCAAACTTTGAGTATAATGCCACAAAATTTTATAAGAGCTTCGACTCTTAGAACACTCAAGGAAATACAATGGCATTAAATGTTTATTATGACAAAGACACTAGTTTAGACCTAATCAAGAGCAAAACAGTTGCAATGATCGGTTTTGGTTCTCAAGGACACGCACACGCAGAAAACTTAAGAGATAGTGGAGTTAATGTTGTTGTAGGTCTTCGTAAAGGTGGATCTAGCTGGGCAAAAGCTGAAGCTAAAGGTTTTGAAGTACTTACTATTGCTGAAGCAACTGCAAAAGCAAATGTTATTATGATTCTTCTTCCAGATGAAGATCAAGCAAGAATTTACAGATCAGAGATCGAGCCAAACTTAAATGCGGGTGATACTATTGCCTTTGGTCACGGGTTTAACATTCACTATGCAAGCATTATCCCTGCTGCAGATATCAATGTTACTATGATCGCTCCAAAAGCTCCAGGACACACAGTTCGTTCTGAGTTTGTTCGTGGTGGTGGTATTCCTGACCTTATCGCTGTTGGAAACAACCCTAGTGGTCAAACAAAAGAGTTAGCTCTTTCTTATGCATCTGCTATTGGTGGTGGTCGTACTGCTATTATCGAAACAACTTTCAAAGATGAAACAGAAACTGACCTTTTCGGAGAGCAAGCTGTTCTTTGTGGTGGTGTATCTTCTTTAGTTCAAGCTGGATTTGAGACACTAACTGAAGCTGGTTATGCTCCTGAAATGGCATACTTTGAGTGTCTTCACGAACTTAAACTTATCGTTGACCTAATGTTCGAGGGTGGTATCGCTGATATGAGATACTCTATCTCTAACACTGCTGAGTATGGTGACTATGTTTCTGGTAAACGTGTTATAAACGACGAGTCAAAAGCTGCAATGAGAGAAATCCTTAAAGAGATTCAAGATGGCCGTTTTGCAAAAGACTTCATCCTTGAAGGTCAAGCAGGTTATCCTCGTATGAACGCTGAGCGTAACAATGACAAAACTAAGCTTATCACACAAACAGGTAATAAACTTCGTGAGATGATGCCGTGGATTGGTAAGTCTAAAATCGTTAATCAAGAGACTAACTAGAAATTTACTTTTTTATGATATAATTTTATTTGTAACAAGGATAGCTCCTTAATTTATCATGATTGATTACCATGATTATTGGGATGTAAAGGGTAACTGAATTTTCAGTTACCCTTTTTTTTTGCTAAATTTTTAGTGGGTTGTGTTTATCACCCCCTCTTGATTAGTACTAGTTTTAACACTTCTTCGCTATAATCCCCTCATGAAAAAAAGAATCTTTGTAACAGCGACAAATACTGACATCGGTAAAACATATACTACTTTAAAATTACTAGAACATTATGCTTCACAAGGCATCAAAGTTGGGGCTATTAAGCTTGTGGAGACTGGGGTTGTTGATGGTGTTTATCCTGATGGAGACCTACTTTTAGCGAAACTCAAAGAGCTCAACCCTGCATTTAGTGAGTTTGGTGTGCAAGATATTGTTCCTATCTCCTATGAACTCCCAGCAGCTCCTTATATCGCTTCTCATGGAAAGGCTTTAGACTTTGAACTATTAAATAGTGCCATTGAGAAGATAGAAAAGCATTGCGATGTACTTATCATAGAGGGGGCAGGGGGACTTTATGTACCTATTGATGCAAACTTTATGATGATAGACTTAATTCCGTTTTTTAGTGCAAAAGGGCTTTTAGTAACACACTGCTCACTTGGATGTATCAACGACACACTACTGAGCCTACAAGCTCTACAAAAGAGAAATATAGATGCTATAATGGTGTTTAACTGTAAAGAAAAAGATAGTGATTTCAGTACTTTAAGCGAGCCTTATTTTTTGAACCGTGATATAGAAGTTTTAAAATTGCATGAAGATATTGACACTATCTGTGATGTCTTGTATAATTTGTAAATTATTTTAGGATGGTAAAAATATGGCACATTTAATTCGCACTGATGATTTCAGTATAGAAGAGATAGAAGAGATTTTAGCAGATGCGAAGCACTTTAGTGATGGGCATTTTGAACCTCTCTTAAAAAACAAAATAATTATTACTCTCTTTTTTGAGAACTCTACTCGTACTAAAAGTAGTTTTGAGATAGCAGCAAAACGTTTAGGAGCAGAGATAGTGCATCTTGATGTAGCAAAAAGTTCTACAAAAAAAGGTGAAACCCTCGTAGATACAGCGATGAACCTCGATGCTATGGGTCCAAATGCCATCATCGTTCGACATCAAAATTCTGGAGTTCCACAGATACTTTCCGACCATACAAAAGCGAGTATCCTCAATGCTGGAGATGGAGCACATGCTCACCCTTCACAAGCACTTCTTGATCTCTATACTTTGAGAGAGCATTTTGGAGACTTAGCAGGGAAAAAAATTGCTATCGTAGGTGATATCAAAAACTCTCGTGTCGCCAACTCAAACATAGAGCTACTCTCACGTTTTGGCATGGAAGTCATCTTAGTCGCACCACCTCACTTTTTACCAAAGACAAAACTTCGTACAACACATTTCTTACCGGAAATTATTGATGAAGTTGATGCTATTATGAGTCTGCGAACACAGACAGAACGCCACTCTTCACAGAGCTATGCATCTTTAAAAGATTATGCGAGCGACTTCTGTATCACTGAAGAGCTTATAGGGGAGAGAGATATTATACTCCTTCACCCTGGTCCAGTACATAGAAACATAGATATAACAGATGCTCTCCTTGAAGATAAACGCTGTAGGGTACTAGAACAAGTAACAAATGGTGTTAATATCCGCATGGCTATTTTAAAAAAACTTATTGCTTAGTAAATGTCTATAGCCCTTTTAAACTCTCTTGGAAAGAGGAGAGAACCTTTTCTTTTTATAAGTGATTTTAAGGGTGAGAATATAGAAGTGATTTTAGCACAAGATTTAGAAAAAGAGAATGTAGCATTTAAGATTGATGAATCATTTGTGCATAAAAAGCATACACATATTTTAGAGATATTTCCGGTTGATTTTTCAGAGTACAAACAAAAATTCGACAAGATTCTTGAAAAAATACACTCTGGTGAAACTTATGTATTGAATCTCACACAGCCTACAAAAGTAAAAACACCTCTCAGCTTATCTAAAATTTTTGAAGTAACAAATGCACACTATAAATTATACTACAAAGATAAGTTTGTCTGTTTCTCTCCTGAAAAGTTTATACAGATAAGCAAAGACACTATTCATACTTTCCCAATGAAAGGGACTATAGATGCAGGCATACCAAATGCAGAAAAAAAGATCTTAGCAAATGAGAAAGAGATGGCTGAGCATATAATGATAGTTGATTTATTGCGAAATGACCTTTCTATAGTGGCAAAAGAAGTTAATGTAGAGAAGTTCAGGTATATTACAGAACTTAATGCAGGGAGAAAAAAACTTCTTCAGGTAAGTTCTCATATAAGTGGAGAACTTGCATCAGACTGGCATGAAAATATTGGATCTATATTAGAATCGCTTCTTCCTGCTGGAAGTATTAGTGGGGCTCCTAAAAAAAGTACAGTAGAAATTATAGAAAAAGTTGAGGAGTATAAACGCGACTACTTTAGTGGTGTTTTTGGTTACTATGATGGAGAGACTTTAGATAGTGGTGTGATGATACGTTTTATAGAAAAAACAGAGGAAAGCCTTATATATAAGAGTGGTGGAGGCATAACCCTAGATAGTGATGCACTTTTAGAGTATAATGAGCTTCAAGATAAAATATATTTACCCTAATGGAAAAGCATGTTTACTAATTTAAAAATTTTTACAAGTGGCTGGGATTTTGCTAAATCAGAAGTAAATCTGAAAAGTAAATTTCAGATGATAAATGCAGCACTTCTTTTATCAACCATGAGTCTGTTTTTTGGTATTATTACCAATATTTATAAAACTACTTATGGAATTATTCCCGTAGAATTAGGGCTGGTAGTTTCAAATATAGTCTCCTTTTTTGTACTACGCAGATGTAAAAGAAGTTTTAAATTTATCTCTTTTGTTATTGCTGCACAGTTTGGTTTACTATTTCTTTTTCTCTATTATGCATTTTCACCAGGATCTGTTAAGTTTATTTGGCTCTTCTCTTATCCTATCGTTCTTCTCTACTTTCAAGAGAAAAAATATGCAAAGTACTGGATGGCATCTATTATTGGAATGATTTTACTTGGTCCTATTCAGCCTTTTGTATCTATTGGGTTTAGTATGTTTCAAGCAGTATATATTTCTGTTGTATTGATAGTAGTGAGTGTTATTATTACATTCTATCAAAATAGAATGGATGAGGCTAGAGCATTGATTTTTGAGCAACAAAAACAGCTTCAAGAGCAGGTAGATGAGCTTCTTAGTAAGGATAAACTCTTGAGTGTGCAGTCTAAACAGGCTGTTATGGGCGAGATGATTAGTATGATAGCACATCAGTGGCGACAGCCTCTCTCTACGGTAACTCTTACAATTTCCGATATTCAGATTAAAAAGATGTTGGGGAGTGATATTTCCCAAGAGAAGATGGATAGAAGCTTACAAGAGATAAATGATACCGTTGTGTATCTCTCTGAAACTATAGATGATTTTCAAACATACTTCGATCCAAATAAGGACATAACTCAAGCAAGTATTGATGATGTAATCAAAAAAGTACTTAATTTTGTTCAAGCAAGAGTAAAAGGTACAAAAATATTTATAGAGTACACGAATAATAATGTAGAGATAATTGAGATGTACCAAAATGAGCTCATTCAAGTTGTTCTCAATATTATGAATAATGCTGTAGATGCACATTTAGAAGTAGAAAAAGAACATCCTATTATTGCACTCTATGTGAGGAGTTTTAAGACAGAACTTGAGCTTATAATCAAGGATAACGCTGGTGGAATAGAAGCAAATAAGTTAGAAAAAATTTTTGAACCGTACTATAGCACAAAAGGAAAAAATGGAACAGGGTTAGGACTCTATATGTCACAGATGATTATGGAAAAACAGTTCAACTCTAAGATAGAAGTAACAAGCACATTAGAGGGCACTACATTTAGTATGAAGATTCCAAAAAAATTATCATAATTTAGATTTTCTTCGTTATAATGGAGTAAAAATTTAGGAATAACTATGTATATTGAAGATTTGAAGTTTTCACTCTGGGCTGATTTTATTGAACGCGACTACCTTGACAAGGAGTTCAAAGAGCTGATAGTCAAGAAGATTATCAATGGTGCCACTTCAAACCCTGCAATATTTAAAAATGCTATTCTCAGTTCTGATGCATACAAAGAACAGTTAACAACTCTAAAAGATCTTACTGCAAAAGAGAAGTATGAAGCTCTAGCTATTTTTGACATATCTAAAGCAGCGGATATTTTACGTCCTCTTTATGACAAGGGCGATGATGGTTATGTGAGTATAGAAGTCGATCCTTCTTTATGTGATGATGCTAAAGAAACTATAGCAGAGGGTAAACGTCTTTTTAAAACGATAAACCGTCCAAATGTCATGATAAAAGTTCCAGCTACAACTGCTGGATATGAAGCAATGGAAGAACTAACTTCTGTGGGTATTCCAGTCAACGCGACACTTATTTTTAAAAAAGAGCAGGCTATCTCTTGTGCAAATGCTTTTAAACGTGGGACATATAAATATAATAAAAAAGTTGATACAGTAATTAGTATATTTGTTTCGCGAATAGATAGAGCCTTGGATGTGGAATTAGCTTCAAAAGATATTGAAATTGCCTTGAGTGGTATCTACAACAGTGCGACTATTTATTCTGCTATTGAACAGATGGGAGTAGAAGGGTGTAGAACACTCTTTGCTAGTACAGGGGTCAAAGGAGATGGGCTAAATGCTGACTACTACATAGAAAAACTTCTCGCTTATAATAGTGTAAATACCGCTCCTGTTGAAACAATTATGGCATTTACTACAAACACAACAACTACACAAGCACTTCCTATAGATAGAGAATTAATAGAAACACATTTTGCAAAAATAAAAGAAGCGGGAATAGACTTTGATACTCTTTTAGATGAGCAGATTAGTGATGGGCTAGAAGCATTTAAAGAAGCATTTGATGAGATAATGGAGGCATTATGAAACAAGAAGTTGATGTTAGTAAGCTCACATTTGAACAACTCAAAAAGGTACGAGCTTATCTTAAAAAGATGATTGAGGTCGGTGGATCCGACTTACATATAAAAGCAAATGCAGTTATCCGTGCTCGTATCAATGGAAATATTGTGCAGTTTTCCGGAGGAATACTTTCAAAAGAGGATGCCTTAACTTTTGCAAAAGAGTTGCTCAAAGGGCGTTTTGGCGAATTTGTTGAGCAAAAAGAGCTTGACCTTGTCTATCCCTATGATGAGAACAATCGTTTTCGTGTCAATATCTTTTTTCAAATGGATGGTGTGTCAGCAGTTTTTCGTGTGATTCCTGTAAAAATTCCCTCTTTTGATCAGCTTCACCTTCCTGATATTATTAAAACATTTACACAAAAAGAACGAGGTTTAGTACTTGTAACAGGAGTGACTGGATCTGGAAAATCAACAACTCTTGCAGCCTTAATAAACGAAATAAATGTAACAAAGAAAAAGCATATTATTACTATTGAAGATCCTATTGAGTTTGTGCATAAAGATCGAGGTTGTATTATTAACCAGCGTTCCGTTGGACAGGACACTAAGAGTTTTGGAAATGCCCTTCGTGCTGCACTTCGTGAAGATCCAGATATTATTCTTGTTGGAGAAATGCGTGATAAAGAGACTATAAACCTTGCACTTCATGCAGCAGACACTGGACACTTGGTTTTTTCAACTCTACATACTATTGATGCAAAAGAGACTATAAACCGTATTATTGCACAGTTTCCTACAGATGAGCAAAATCGTGTACGTCTCTCAGTTGCTGGAGTAATACAAGGAGTAATATCGCAACGTCTTGTGCCTACTATCGATGGTGGTCGCCGTGCTGCTATGGAGATTTTAGTGCGTACACCAAGAATTGAGAAACTTATTATGGAAAATCGTGATTATGAGATTCGTGATGCGATTGAGGCTGGAAAAGAGCACTACCATTCACAAAGTTTTGATCAGTCTATCTTGGATCTTTACAATGATGGTATTATCTCAAAAGAACAGGCTATGAAAAATGCAACAAGTGCCTCTGATCTTGAACTCAAGATTAGTGGGCTTACCAGTGGTAAAGTTGGTGAGAATAGTAGTGGCAAAGCTCCAGAAATTGCTGAAGATGATGCAGATATCTTTGACTTGAAGTAAGACTTAAATAATATATAGGTATAATTGCGACCATTTTTAAACACAAGGAAATTATATGTTAGAAGGTATCGTTAGAGAGAGTATGACAACAGGAGCTACAAAAGCACTGCGTCGTGATGGTTATCTAATTGCAAACATCTACGGAAAAGGTTTTGAGAATATCAATGCTGCATTCAAAATGAATGAGTATATCCGTACTGTTCGTAATAAAGAGACTATAGCATTCCCAGTAAATGTTGCTGGTAAAGAGTTAAATGTAGTTGTTCAAGGGTATGAGTCTCATGCTGTTACAGGAAACTTACTTCATGTTGATTTGATGGTAGCACAAGCTGGTGTTGAAACTAAATTCAATATCCCTATCGTAGCAGTAGGTGAAGCAATTGGTCTTAAAAATAAAGGTCTTGTTCACATGGCTAAGCCACGTTTAACTGTTAAATGTACTCCAGAAAATTTAATGGACAAAATTGAAATCGATGTAACAGAGATGGATACTGGTGATTCTAAACTTGTTCGTGATCTTCCAGAATTAGCAAACATGAAAATTGTTGATGCTGATCGTGTTGCACTTATAAGTATCATTAAAGCGAAATAATTATGCTTTTGGTCGGTCTAGGGAACCCTGGTTCCGACTATGAAACTACACGCCATAACATAGGTTTTATGGTAATTGATGAGCTCAATCGTCGTTTTCACTCTACAGATGTATCAAAAACAGCCTTTTTAGGTAACTGCTACAAATCAAAAAATCATTTTTTATTAAAACCACTTACCTTTATGAACCTCTCCGGTGATAGTGTCATAAAAGTTAAAAACTTCTATAAGCAAGAAGATGTTGTTGTAATACATGATGATTTAGACCTTCCTTATGGAAGCCTTCGTTTTAAGCTTGGTGGTGGTCATGGGGGGCATAATGGACTGAAGTCTATTGATGCAAACATAGGTAAAGAATATGTTCGTGTGCGTATGGGGATAGGTAAACCTGAACATAAGGGCGAAGTAACTTCTTATGTTTTGAGTGATTTTTCCAATGAACAAAAAGAGTACTTATATACTTTCATCCAAGATACAGCGGACGCAGTAGAATTTTTACTTGAAAACAGCATGCAAGATACTAGTGCAAAGTTCGCAAAAAAAGTACCACAACAAAAGGCTTAATATTTATGTTAGCTTTTAAATATATAGCTTTTCATTACTTAAAATACTTTTTTGTCATTATGGGTGCACTTATCATGTTCCTTGTTGGTTTTGACTATATGGGAAATGCAGAGTCTCTCTCTAAATCTGCAAACTTGATTGTTATTTACTTAGTGTATAAAACTTTTTTTGCTATAGATATGCTCCTTCCTATCTCTCTAGTTTTCGCTATGATAAGTACAAAAATATTTTTAATTCGTTCTAATGCCTTAGTCTCATTCTTCTCTTTAGGCTATTCAAGAGTTGATGTGTTGCGCCCCTTTGTTGTAGTGTCTACTGTTATTATATTACTCTTTATCTCTCTTCATTCTTGGTCTAAATTTGCAAGAGCTGATGAGTTTTCTACGAACATTCGTTCAAATGGACAGTATCTAAGTCCAACAAGAGATCTTTTTTTTACCTATAAGGGACAGTATGTTTATTTTGCAAGAATGCTTCCTTTACAAGAAAAAGCGGAAGGAATCCGTGTCTTTACTGTGAAAAACAACTCTTTAAAAGAAGTACTTCTTGCAAAAGAAGCTATATATAGAGATGGCTCATGGCTTATAGATAAAGCTGATATTATTACAAAACCTGATGACTTTAGCTTCTCCTCTCCTGGGATAAATGTACAAGAGGAGGGATCCTTAAAAATATTAAAAGGCTTCCGACCTAAAATACTAGATCAAGTATATGAAGGAAAAGTTAATTTTACCATTCAAGATGCTATTGATGCTATTGAACTTTTAAGAGAACAAGGCGTAAATACTAATACGATTAGAGGAGCTCTTTATAAGATATTTATTTATCCATTTTTTGTTCCTTTTCTTATAGTTATTATCTTCTTCTTTGTGCCTGTAAGTGCACGATTTTTAAATGTTTCCCTCTTTAGTTTTGGAGCAATTTTGGCTACTTTACTTATTTGGGGGATACTTTTTACACTTATAGAACTTGCAAATAACAAAACTATTTCGAGTGAGATAGCTCTTATAGCCCCTATTATAATACTCTTTTTGATAGCTTTAAGACAGTGGCGAAAGTACAGAATGAGTACCTAATCAGTCACTTATAAGCAGATTTTGGATAAAATCACTTAAAAAGAATTTGGAAATTTTATGATTGATTTTAAACAACTTGCAACTGACTACAAAACTCCCCTTTATGTTTATGATTTTGACTATATGTCTGCTCAGTACGAAGAGCTTAAGTCTGCTTTTAAAGGGCGTAAATCTATTTTAGCTTATGCTGTAAAAGCAAACTCAAATCTGAGTGTTGTAAGACACTTTGCTAAGATGGGAAGTGGAGCTGACTGTGTCTCTATTGGAGAAGTAAGACGTGCATTTCTTGCAGGTATTCCAGCTTATAGAATTATCTTTTCTGGTGTTGGCAAAACTGATGATGAGATTCGTGAAGCGATAGAGAGAGATATTTTATATATTAATGTTGAGAGTGAAGCAGAGCTTGGTCGTGTAGAAATGATGGCAAAAGAGCTTGGGAAAGTCTCTAGAATTAGTATCCGCGTTAATCCAAACATAGATCCAAAAACACATCCTTACATCTCAACAGGACTCCATGATAATAAATTTGGAGTTGATCTAAGTAGTGCAAAACGCATGTATATAAAAGCAAATAACTCTGAGCATTTAGATCCAGTTGGTATTCACTTTCACATAGGTTCTCAACTTACAGAACTTACTCCTATTCGTGAATCTGCTGAGATTGTAGCTGATTTAGTACGCTCTTTAGCTGGCATCAACATTGAGCTAAAGTTTTTTGATATTGGTGGTGGTTTAGGAATCAAGTATAATGATGAGACTACGATTAAACCTTATGATTATGCACAAGCTATTCTTGGGTGTTTAACGGCACTTGACCTTACTATCCTTTGTGAACCAGGGCGTTTCTTAACGGCTAATGCAGGATACTTTGTAAGTAAGGTTCTTTATGAAAAACAAAATGGTGCAAAGAAATTTGTAGTGATTGATGGTGCGATGAATGATCTCCTTCGTCCAGCACTTTATAGTGCTTACCATAAGATAACTGCTATAACAGATTCTAAAGCTGAGGCAAGAGCTGTAGATATAGTTGGTCCAGTTTGTGAGAGTGGAGACTTTTTTGCAAAAGATTATCCACTTCCAGAACTCAACCATAACGACTTAGTTGTAGTGCATAGTGCTGGAGCATATGGCTTTGGTATGGGAAGTAACTACAACACTCGCGGACGTAGTGCAGAGATAGCACTAGAGGGTGGAAAAGCTAGAGTGATTAGAAAACGCGAGAGTTTTGAAGACCTTATAGCCCTAGAGACAGAGTTTTTAGAAGATTAATATGTATTTTATAGATGTTCAAGGTACTCTTATTAGCGACAAAGACAAAACACCAATAGATGGGGCGATAGAGTTTATAGAAAAACTTAATTGTGAAAAAGTCCCTTATATGGTTGTGACAAACAATACAAAAAAAGATTCTAAAGAATTTTATGATTATTTACAGAGTATTGGCTTTAATTTTCCTCTTGAGCATTACATAGATCCACTTATGCTTCTCGATGGTCGTGTCTCAAGAGAGGGTGTAGCTGCTTATGGTTCTGAAGAATTTTTAAGAACATTGGAGCAGATGGATTACATCTTAGAATACACAAATCCAAAGAGTGTTTTAGTAGCAACGAAAGAAAATTTCACAAGTGATGAATATGCACAGATGATAGACTTTTTACTTTCAGGGGCAACCTTAGTGGGTATGCATGAGACTTCCATTTATGCGAAGAATTCTAAACGCTACCCTGGTGTAGGGGCAGTTTTACGTATGCTTGAGTTTGCTACGAGTAGTTCTTATGATGTAGTAGGAAAACCGAGTATTGCATTTTATGCAGAGGCACTCAAACTCCTAAGAAAACAGAATCCAGAAGCTTCATATAAACAGATTTCGATGATAAGTGATGATGTGAAAGGTGATCTTGGTGGGGCGAAAGAGCTTGGTATGGAGACGATATTTGTCACGAGCGGAAAGTACAAAACAGCAGAAGAGATAGTGCCTCTTTTAGAAGAAAATTTGAGACCAAATTTTGTGTATGCAGATATGCAAGAGATATTGGAGAAAATATGAGTGAGCAAAGTGACTGGAAGACTTTAGAAGATTGTAGAGATGCTATTGATACTATAGACAATGAGATGCTTGACCTCCTTAACCGTCGCATGCAAGTAGTGGAAAGAGTTGGTGAGATAAAAGCAGATACTGGAGGGGCTATATATAGACCTGAACGTGAGAAGGCGATTATATCTAGACTCACTGCATTAAGTAAGGCAAATGGTGGACTCTTAAATGCAAGTGCTATTGAAGCAATTTTCCTTGAAGTTTTTGCGGTTGCTCGTAATCTTGAGCTTCCTGAGCGTATAGCTTACCTTGGGCCAGAGGGAAGTTTTACCCATCAAGCAGCTGAGAGTCGTTTTGGTGCTATGAGTGAGTATCTTTCACTTAACTCTATCGAGTCAGTATTTAATACCTTAAACTCAGGTCGTGCAAAATTTGGAGTAGTACCTATAGAAAATTCTCGTGACGGTATTGTCGGTGAGACACTTGATCTACTCTCAAAATCACATGTAAAGATAGTCGCAGAACTTTATATGCCTATCCATGTAGCATTTGCCACAAAAGCGAGAAAGATAGAACAGATCACAAAAATCTACTCTAAAGATAAGGGGTTTGGTCAGTGCCGGAAGTTCTTAAGTGAGCATGGATTTTATGATGTAGAACAGATACCTGTTGAGTCTACAGCAAAAGCTGCTATTTTAGCTGCAGAAGACGAAAATGCAGCTGCTATTTGTTCTCATATAGCAGCAAAACTGTATGGTGTTCCAACTATGTTCGAAAATATCGAAGATGAGCATGATAATGCTACTCGATTTGTCATACTTAGTGACTTTAAAAATGGTGTGAGTGGCGAAGATAAAACCTCTATACTTGTGCGTTTGAAAGATGCTGTGGAGGCTGGAGCACTTGTACACTTCTTGCAAGATTTTGATAAAGAGAAGATAAATCTCTCTAAGATTGAGTCTCGTCCTTCAAAAGATAAAGAGGGTGGATTTGATTACTGGTTCTATATAGACTTTTTTGGACATATAGATGATGAAAAAACAGAAAAAGTATTGAGCAAGCATACTGATGAAGTTACATGGCTTGGTTCTTATGTAAAAGGTGAATAATGCAATTTAATAAAAAACTAGAAAATATAAAAACATATGAGGCTGGAAAGCCGATTGAACTAGTTGTTCGTGAGTTTGGTATAGAGCCAAAAGATATAGTAAAGCTAGCTTCAAACGAGAATCCTTATGGATGCTCACCAAAGGTACAAAAAGCAGTTACGGACATAGTGTCAAATATGGCACTTTACCCAGATGATAGTATGGTAAAATTAAAATCTGCACTGCAAAAAAGATTTGATGTTGAAGATAAAAACCTCATTATTGGAAGTGGAAGTGATCAGGTTATTGAGTTTATTATGCATGCTAAGGCATCAAGTGGCTCAAAAATCCTTATAAATTCTGTTACTTTTGCCATGTATGAAATTTATGCAAAGCATGTTGGTGCTGAGGTGATTCGCACAGCTTCACAAGAGCATAACCTTGAAGAATTTTATGAGCTGTATAAGAGCGAAAAACCTGATGTTATTTTCCTATGTACACCGAATAATCCAACGGGTGATGCTATAGATGCAACTGAAATGATGGCATTTCTAGAGAAGATCGATGAAAACACTCTTGTTGTCGTTGATGGGGCATATATGGAATATGCTGCATTTAAAGATGAGAGTAAAAAAGTAACTCCTAAAGAGTTAGTTGAAAAGTTTACTAATGTTATCTACTTAGGAACTTTTTCTAAAGCTTATGGTCTTGGTGGTATGCGAACTGGCTATGGGATCTCAACTGCTCCGATTATAGAAGAACTTTATAAGCTTCGCCCACCTTTTAATATCACAACACTCTCTTTAGAAGCTGCTTCTGTGGCACTAGAAGATGAAAGATTTGTAAAAAATTCAATAGCTTCATGTTTTAGTGAAATGAAACGCTATGAAGCATTTGCAACTAAGCAAAAAATAGATATAATAGAGAGTTATACAAATTTTGTTACTTTATGTCTTAATGAGAACCAGAACTCTACTCAACTAGCAGATGCTTTACTTCGTAAGGGGATGATAGTACGAAATTTAAGTGGATATGGGATGAATGCAATACGTGTAACAGTAGGAACTCCTGAGCAAAACAGTCGTTTTTTCGAACTCACAGAACAATTATTATAAACTAGAATGGGAATTTAATGGATTTTAAGGTACTTTTTTCACAACTTGTTGTGCTCTATGACAAGCTTTCAAAACAGCAAAAAATAATTATTGCAGTAGCAGTTATTGGTATTGTCTCATTTTTAATATTTTTAGTTGTTTTTACCTCTACAAAGGTTGAAAAAAGTAGCTATGAAGTCCTTTTTGATTCTCTCTCTTCAGAAGATGCTGCTAAGGTTGTTACACAATTAGAAAAAGACAATACTCCTTATAAACTCGAAGCAGATAATATTATAAAAGTACCTAAAAATGTTCTTTACAAAGAGAGAATAAATATAGCTTCTTTAGGGATTCCTAAAACAGGTGGTGTTGGTTTTGAACTTTTTGATAAGCAAGAGTTTGGTGCAACAAGTTTTGATCAGAAGATAAAACATCTTCGTGCTCTAGAGGGTGAACTCTCTCGAACTATCAATGGACTCTCTCCAATTGAACGGGCTACAGTGAGTTTGGCGCTTCCCAAGGAGTCTTTGTTTGTCTCCAAACAAGTAGCACCTACTGCTTCAGTTATGGTTGAAATGGTAGAAAATCGTTCACTCTCAAGTAAGCAGATTCGCGGTATTAAAAACCTTGTTGCTTCTGCTGTACCTATGCTTACAGTCGCAAATGTTATGCTTGTAAGTAGTGATGGTAATACTTTAGGTGATGAAGATGAGGGAGTGCAGATGAGTGAACTCTCTTTAGCACAACAGCACTATAAACTTAAAGAAGAGAAAAAACGTCAAAAGAAAATTGTGAGTGTAATCTCTCCTTTTGTTGGCGGTCCCGATAAAGTAGTAGCACAAGTTAGTATAGAGTTTGACTTTTCTGTAAAGAACTCTACAAGTGAGTCATATGATCCGGAGAATGTAGTACGAAGTGAGCAGGTAAGTGAGGAGAAACGTACAGGGAGTAGCCCTGCACAGGTTGGTGGAGTACCAGGTACTGTGAGTAATATTGGACCTGTTCAGGGACTTGCAAGTAATAAAAAAGAAGAAAAGTATGAAAAAAACACAGGAACAACGAACTATGAAATCGGAAAGACTGTTAGTACTACCAAAAGTCAGTTTGCTCGAATTAAAAGAATCACAGCAGCAGTTATAATCGATGGAAAATATAAAAAGAAATTAGATGCTTCAGGTGCACCAACTTCTGATGTAGAGTATGTAGCCCTTAATGAGACAGATTTAAAGGCACTTACTTCTTTGGTAAGTAGAGCTATCGGTATTGATACAAGTCGGGGTGATCAAATAAGTGTACAAAATCTACAGTTCGATCGTAGTAAAACAGCACCACCAGTAGATAGCGTGACACAGAGTAAGCTATTTGTAGCAACATACTTAGCTCCTTTTTCTGAAGCCTTTAAGTATCTTTTTGTACTTATACTACTCTTTATCCTCTATAAAAAAGTTATTTCACCTTTTGCAGATAAAATGCTAGAAGTTTCTCGTGAAGAAGATGAGATAAAAGCTCCAATACTTGCTATTGATGATGATGAAGAAGAAGATCTTGTTGAAAAAGTACAACAGATGCGTAAAAAAGTTGAAGATCAACTCGGTGTTGGGGATAACTTTAATGAGGATGAACTCAAATACGAGGTGATTTTAGATAAAGTAAGAAATATGGCTGAAGATGCACCTGAAGATATTGCATCATTACTACAAGCACTATTAAGTGAAGAAGCAGAGGGCAGTCTTCCTAAAACATGATAAGAGGAGTTTAAAGATGGCAAATTTAAGTCAACAACAACAGGCTGTATTTGATGAAATGAGTATGGCTGAAAAAATTGCTATACTCCTTTTACAATTAGGTGAAGAGACAACTGCTGGAATATTTTCAGCAATGAATGTCGATTCAATTACAGAGATATCAAAATATATTGCACAAAACACAAGTATAGATAGAAGTGTAGCTACTGCAGTGTTAGAAGAGTTTCATGCCATCTTTCAATCAGGGCAGTATCTTACATCTGGTGGTTTAGAGTATGCGAGAGAACTCCTTTATAGAACACTAGGTTCAGATGAAGCGAAAAAAGTACTTGAAAAACTCTCAAAAAGTATGCAAGATACACAAAACTTTGCCTATCTTTCTAAGATTAAGCCTCAACAACTCTCAGACTTTATTGTTAATGAACACCCTCAGACTATTGCATTGATTTTGGCACATATGGATGCAACAGAAGCTGCTGATACATTGCAGTTCTTTCCTGATGATCTTAGAAGTGAGGTGGCGATGCGTATGGCAAAACTTGGAGATATTTCACCATCTGTCATAAAACGTGTTTCTGCAGTACTTGAATCAAAACTTGAATCTCTTGCTTCGTACAAAGTTGAAGTTGGTGGACCTCGTGCAGTTGCGGATGTCTTTAACCGTCTTGGTGTGAAGAGCTCAAAGTCTACACTTGCAAATATTGAACAGGTTGATGAAGAACTTGCTACACTAATTAAAGAGATGATGTTTACTTTTGAAGATATAGTTAGTCTTGATAAAACAGCGATTAGTGAAACACTTAAGGCTGTTGATAAAGCAGAACTTATGCTCGCTTTAAAATCTTCTCCAGAAGAACTCAAAGAGAAATTCTTCTCTGCTATGAGTGAGCGCGCCCGTGAAGCCTTTGAAGAAGAGATGCAGTTCCTTGGTGCTGTGAAGATGAAAGATGTTGAAACTGCACAACGTAAGATTGTTGAAGTTGTGAACTCGCTTGCTGAGTCTGGAGTGATCCAAATGGGATCTACAGAAGAGATGATTGAGTAATGGCAACAGTAATTTCAAATAATGAGTTAGAATCTCATAATGTAAATAAATATAATTTTAAA
Organism: Sulfurimonas sp.; assembly: GCA_027082875.1. GTDB lineage: Bacteria > Campylobacterota > Campylobacteria > Campylobacterales > Sulfurimonadaceae > Sulfurimonas. The sequence continues at coordinate 21,914 of JALWTK010000060.1, forward strand.
GTAATAGCCAACTCAGGATCTCAAGAAAATGTGAATCAAGAAGAGGATAGTATTGCTTCAGAAAAAGGTAGTGTCAAAAAGATACAAGAGGTAGATTCTAGTGCTCTTAGTACAAGTTCAAAAGAGTCTTTAATCGAATCTTTAATGCAAAAAACAGATGAGATGTCCTCTAACTTTATAAAATTACAGATGAAACTTGAAGCAAAAGAGGAAGAGTTTGCTCAAAATCTTGCAAAGGCAAAAGAGGAAGCATTCTCTGAGGGACTTGAAGCTGGAGTGGCAAAAGCTAAAGAAGACTTAAATAAGAGTAGTACTCAAAGTTTAGAATTATTTGCGGATTCAGTAGTAAAACTTGAAAAAAGTGCCCAAGAGTTTTCTAGTGCATTAGAAGGTATAAAATTACAGTTAATTTCTGCAGCATTAGATATCTCACAAGAGGTCATTAAGATAGAACTTTCGACTCATTCAAATGAAGTGGCAAAGCTTCTTTGTGATGAACTTCTTAAAGATCTTCAAACAGCATCTAAGGTTACTATAAAAGTAAATCCTGCAAACCATGGGGCACTTTCTGAGCATACTGAAAAATTAGAAAATGTAGTAATTCTCTCAGATAGTGCAATAAGTGAGGGCGGGGTCATCGTAATCAGTGATGCGGGAAATATAGATTCTCAGATAGAAAAAAGATTTGAACGCGTTAAAAGAGCGGCATTAAGTGAGTAAAAAAAGATGAATATTAAAGATAAAAATATACAAGAGCTAGATAGAGTATGCCAAAATATTAGAGAAGAGATTCTTCGTGTTGTCAGTAAAAATGGTGGACACCTTAGCTCGACACTTGGTGCTACAGAACTTATAGTAGCTATGCATAAAGTTTTTGATAGTAAAAAAGATCCCTTTATTTTTGATGTAAGCCACCAATCTTATGCTCATAAACTACTTACTGATCGATGGGATGCCTTTGATACACTTAGAGAGTTTAATGGTCTTTGTGGCTATACAAAACCTAGTGAGAGTGATGATGATTATTTCGTTGCTGGACATAGTTCTACTTCTATATCTCTAGGTGTAGGTGCAGCAAAAGCTATAGCCCTAAAGGGTGAGCAGGAGAGTCGTATACCCGTCGTGATGATAGGGGATGGCTCTATGACTGCAGGAATGGTTTATGAAGCACTTAATGAGCTTGGTGATAGAAAATATCCTATGGTTATAATTTTAAATGATAACGAGATGAGTATATCAAAACCTATAGGTGCACTCTCTCGTATACTCTCTTCAGCGATGGCAAGTCCATTTTATCAGCGTTTTAAAAAGTCGACAGAATCTTTTGTGGATAACTTTGGCGAGGGTGCTCACTACATCGCTAAACGTATGGAAGAGGGGCTGAAGCTTATGACTCCTGGTATTATGTTTGAAGAGATGGGTATCAACTATATTGGTCCCGTAGATGGGCATAATTTAGAGCAACTTATAGAGATATTTGAGACAGCTAGACAACTTAATCGTCCTGTTATTATTCATGCACAAACTATTAAAGGTAAGGGCTACGACATCGCTGAGGGAAAAGAGGAAAAATGGCATGGTGTTGGTCCCTTTGATCTCAGTAATGGTTCAAGTATGAAAAAAAGCTCAGCAAAAAGTGCGACACAAATTTATACAGATGCACTGCTACATCTTTGTGAAAATAATGAAAAAATAGTAGGGGTAACTGCCGCTATGCCAAGTGGTACAGGACTGAGTGCTTTAATTGAGAAGTATCCTGAGCGTTTTTGGGATGTGGCTATTGCCGAGCAGCATGCTGTAACAAGTATGTCAGCCCTTGCAAAAGAGGGTTTTAAACCTTTTTGTACAATATATTCTACATTTTTACAACGCGGTTTTGATCAGGTGATTCACGATACTTGTCTTATGGATTTACCAGTTGTTTTTGCTCTTGATCGTGCGGGAATTGTAGGTGAAGATGGAGAGACACATCAGGGTGTTTTTGATATCTCTTTTTTAAGAGCCATACCAAATATGACACTCTTTGCTCCTCGTGATGAAAAAAGTTTTCATCAGGCAATGGCATTTGCTACAGAGTATGAACATCCATGTTCCTTACGTTATCCTCGTGGCTCATTTATAGAAACCAACTTGCCTGAGTCTACTTCTTTTGTCTTAGCAAAGTCACAGTTACTTAAGTCTACAGACTCGGATATTCT
>JALWTK010000061.1 GCA_027082875.1 Sulfurimonas sp.
TGCTATTACTACTTTCTTTAAACTTTGTTAGCTTACATGTGTAGGCTCTTTAGTTTCTTCTTGCGTTTAACTCTTTGTACTTTTCTTCTTTTTAAAGCTTTTGCTTTTTGTGAAAAAAGCTCACTCTAAACAAGGTGCTTATGATAGAGATATAACGGTCGAGTATAGAAATAAATGCCATTAGCAGTTTCTCAACTCTTTTAACTTCTTACTGATATTCTATCAGAATAGTTCTAAAAAACCTGAGGGCATTTATTTCTCTACTACATTTTGTTATGCTTATCGTTGTAGTAGCAGTTTGATTTCTTTAACTACTGTATTTAAGTCAAGGTTTATTTCTCCAATTTCTACTAAATTATAAGACTCTGGATCTAACCAATAATCACTTTTTTCAAATGAAATTTTAGATAACTCACTATCTATTCCTCGTAATGCAAATCCTACTGTTTTCCATAATGTTGACAACTCTTTTTCTTTTTTAGAATTTTGAGCTTTACCATTAGCGATAGATTTTAAATATAATCTTGTTTCATTTGATGCACTTTGTAAAGCAATAAGTGCTAAATTATATTTTTGGTCTTCTTCATATTCAATCATATTTTTTGATTGTTTAAAATAATCAATAAACTGAATAATGCTCTTTGCTAGTCCACCTAGCTTAAAATTTATTGTAATATTAGTATTCATTATTTACATGCCCACGGACTTTCTTTACAAAGTGAATCTAAAGCATTTTGAGAATCTTTATTTCCCATCTTAGCAGCTTCTAAATAATATTTATATGCTAAAATTTTATTTTGTTCTACCCCTAATCCAAATCTATAAAAGGCTCCAAGTTTATGCATTACATCAGACTCTCTTTTGTTGTATTTAACTTTATATGCACTTAAAAACATATCAAAAGCTTTTTTATAGTTTTTATTTTCTTTTCCAAATGTATATATTATTCCTGCATTATAATATGCTTCACCATAATTTTTTTGCTCATCCGTAGATAGTTTTTTTTGTTTTTTATATAAATTTGCACTATCTATACAGATTTGAGGGGAACCATAGTCTATATGATTAACAGACTCATTTTCACACATTAGTGTATGTTTCGTTAATGGATTTTTTTCTTCTTTAATCCATTTATCATATTGTTCATCCGTATATGCAAAAATATTTTGTACTAACATTAAAAGTACACTTATTCCTAAAACTATTTTTTTCATTGAGAAACTCCGAAAACTAAACTAACTATTTCAAAATAGCTGTGTTCAAACTTCAGGAGTATTTGAAATGTGAGCATAACTATTTATTCAACGAACATTATAGCATAAGTCACTCATACATAAAAATAAATAAACACTAAAAATGCAAGTTGATTTCAATTTATATTGCATTTTGCAATATTTTTGATAGTTATTTAAAATATTGACTATTATACTTAAAAATAAAGTGTGTTTTTATTCTGAAATCGGTTGATATTTGAACATTATGTTCCTTTATTTGTTCAAAATAGTAATGAACACACACTTTGTTCCTTAAGAATAGGAGAAGATATTATGCATATTAAGAAAAAATTACTTGATATTGTTCGTGAGAAGATCCGCTTTAAGCATTATAGTATTTCGACTGAAAAAACATATGTGCATTGGATTAAGCACTATATATTTTTTCATAATAAAAAGCATCCTATAGAAATGGGTAAGAGTGAGATAGAAGAGTATCTTACATTTTTGGCAACAAAAAAACAGGTGAGTCCAACTACACAAAACCAAGCTTTTAATGCTATTTTATTTTTGTATAAAGAAACATTAGGTATTGATACCACAGAGTGGAATGTGCAAGCTCTTCGGGCTCAAGAGAGAAAACATATTCCCGTAGTTCTTACAAAGGATGAAGTGCAAAAAGTACTGCAAAACCTTAGTGGTATCTATAAATTAATGGTAACACTGATGTATGGATGTGGACTTAGAATGAATGAACTTCTCAATATACGGTTAAAAGATGTAGACTTTGGGTTTGACAAGCTCTATATCTGGGATTCTAAATCTTTACAAGATAGAACGATTCCGCTACCGTTAAAGTTAAAAGACGAACTGCAAGTTCAAGTAAAAAGAGTAGAAGATATACATAAGAAAGATCTTGAAGATGGCTTTGGAAGTGTTTTTTTACCATATGCATATGAGAAGAAATATCCAAAAGCAAAATTTGAGACAAAATGGCAATATCTCTTTCCAATGAAAAACATATCAACTGATCCAAGAAGTAACACACAAAGACGCCATCATATACATCCACAAACACTAGGCAGAAATATAAAAACAGCTGCACAAAAAGCAAGTCTGAACAAAAGAGTGACTTCACATATTTTTAGGCACTCTTATGCTACTCATCTTCTTCAATCAGGCATAGATTTAAGAAGCATCCAAGAGTTATTAGGGCATAAATCTGTCGAGACTACTATGATATACACTCATGTCGTCTCTGAGATGAACAAAACAAAACTCATAAGTCCACTAGACTTCTAAAAGGCGAAAAAATGATAGAGAGATTTTACTTAAAAGATTACCTTAGTTTTCAAGAGACTGAACTGAACTTAGAGACGGGTCTTGTGGTGTTTACAGGACCTAGTGGGAGTGGAAAGTCTATACTTATGAACTCTATACTTGCTTCTGTTGGGGGTGCTTCTTGTGAGGCGACTCTTTGTGAGTCTAGTGTTACTTGGGATATCGACGAAGATGCTACAGGTATAGAAAACGAAGATATAAATGTCTTCAAGCACATCAAAAAAGAGAAATCGCGTTACTTTGTAAATGCTCAGAGTCTTTCTAAAAAGGCTATAGGGGGCATAGCTTCTAAATACTTACGACACCTGAGTCTCAAAGACTTTAGTGACTTTGAAAATGCAAATCTGCTAGAGATACTTGACGAGCGAGTCGCTTCTAAATCTAAAAAGATTATCAAGCTCAAAGAAAATTACAAAAAGGCATTCAACTCCTATACAAATGTCAAAAAAGAGCTCTCAAAGCTTGAAGAGGAAGAGAAAAAGATAGTCGAGCTCAAAGAGTTCGCTGCATTTGAGATAAAAAAGATAGAAGATATAAATCCTAGCGAGGGAGAGGATGCAGAGCTCTCTGAGATAAAAAAAGAGCTCTCTCGTAAAGAGAAGGTTTTAGAATCTTTAGAAGCAGCTATGGAGATCTTTAACCATGAGTATTTGGTCTCTTCAGCATTAGACTCTTTAGATGTCGATAGCTCATTTTTTGATGACACTATGAATGAACTTCGTGCACATTTTGATGCGGCTACAGAGAAGTTTTCAGCTCTGGATGAAGTAGACATAGAAGAAGTGCTCAACCGTATAGAAGCCATCAGCGGTCTTAAGCGCAGATATGGAAGTGTCGAGGAGGCTCTAAGCTACAAAGAGCAGAAGAAAGAGGAACTTGCGAAGTATGAGAACATAGAGATAGCCAAAAGTGACCTTGAAGAGCAGTATAAAAAACTTGAAGTAGAGATACAAAAACTTGCAGAGGAGCTTAGTGCGCTGCGTTTGAAGGAGTTACCTCTGTTTGAGCATGCTCTTAATGACTATCTTCGTTTACTCTATCTTCGTGATGCTACTGTTGTACTAGAGAGCCAAGAGTATGGAGCTCTTGGCTGTGACCACCTGAGTATCAAGCTTAACGGTACCGAGCTTAACAAGATAAGTACAGGAGAGTTCAACCGCCTACGTTTAGCTATTTTGGCGTTAAAGTCTGAGTTTATGAGTAAAAATGGTGGAGTCTTGATGCTCGATGAGATAGACGCAAACCTCAGTGGAGAGGAGTCTATGTCAGTGGCAAAAGTGCTTCGTACACTCTCTAAACATTTCCAGATATTTGTCATATCTCATCAGCCTCAGCTCACTTCTACAGCAGATCAGCACTTTTTGGTCTATAAAGATGGTACTATTTCAAAAACAAAAGAGCTTAGCTTCGATGAGAAAGTAGATGAGATCGCCCGTATCATAAGTGGGGAGAACATCTCAAATGAAGCGAAAACCTTTGCTCGAGAACTTTTAGAGGCAAATGGATGATAATAGATACACATATACACTTAGATGATGATAGATACGATGAGGACTTAGATGCAGTGCTAGAGCGAGCTATAGAGGGTGGAGTGAAGCAGTTTATCATCCCTGGTGCTGATGTTACTACTCTTGATAAGGCTGTAAGTATCGCTGAGAGGTACGATAATGTTTTTTTCGCTGTAGGTGTGCACCCTTATGATATGAAACAGTTTGATGGACTTGCGTTTGAGAACTATGTGGGGCATGAGAAGTGTGTAGCTATTGGTGAGTGTGGGCTTGACTACTTTCGACTTGAAGGTTCAGATGAGGAAAAGGAGGCGGAAAAACAGGAGCAAAAGAGGGTCTTTCGTGCACAGATAGAACTAGCTAAGAAGTACAAAAAACCTCTTATAGTTCATATCCGTGATGCGTCCCGCGACTCTAAGGAGTTGATGCTCGAAGCTGGTGCTGGAGAAGTAGGAGGAGTGCTACACTGTTTTAATGCAGATGAGGAGCTTCTCTCACTTGCAAATGAGGGTTTTTACTTTGGTATAGGTGGGGTACTTACTTTTAAAAATGCAAAAAAACTTGTCAATGTTCTGCCTAAGATTCCAGAGGAGAAGCTTATCATAGAAACAGATGGACCATATCTTACTCCAACACCCCACAGAGGGGAGAGAAATGAGCCTTTTTATACGACATTTGTCGCAGAAAAAATGTCTGAGATTTTAGAGACACCGCTAGAAGAGATAAAAGAAAGTACTACGATAAATGCAAGAACATTGTTCCATATATAGAAGATTAATCTATTTTTAGATAAAATAAGAGCTATTAATTAAAAATCCAATATAAAAGTTGAGCATGTTTAAATACTTATTTTTTTTTCTTTTCCCACTGTTCCTCTCTGCTAGCTTAACCTATGAGTCTAACTCTAAAAATGAGTTGGCATTACTGAACTCTTTTGATATAGAGCCTTCCTTTCTTTATGACCCTATTATGAATGATATGAGAAGAAAAAGTAGCTCTAGGCAAAAAGGGAAACACTTCTTTCGTGCTATGAAGGATGCGTATATCTTTATTCCTGCTATTAAGAGTACTTTAGCAAAGTATGATGTTCCGCAAGAGTTCCTCTATCTTGCCATGGCAGAGTCAAATTTTCGCACAAAAGCTTACTCACATAAACGTGCAGCAGGTTTGTGGCAATTTATGCCCAGTACTGGACGAGCTTTTCATCTTCGTATAGATGAGTATGTAGATGAGAGACGTGATCTTATCAAGTCTACTGAAGCTGCTGCGAAGTATCTCGCTTCTTTACACAAACGGTTTGGTAAATGGTACCTTGCTGCTATCGCTTATAACTGTGGTGGTGGCCGTCTGAGTCAAGCTATAAAAAAAGCAGGTAGTGATGATCTTTCAATTCTTTTAGATGAAAAGAAAAGGTATATTCCAAGAGAAAGCCGTTACTATATTCGTAAGATTGTCGCATTAGCACTTATTGGGACTGATGAGCAACATCTTCTCTCTAATGAGTATGAGTATCTTCTTAATCGTGCAAATGCCTACTCTATTGCAACTGTGAAAATTTCTAGTGGTGAGTCTCTCAAGCGTGTAGCAAAGCTCATAGACCTTCCACTCAAAGACCTAAAAAAGCTCAACCGTCATCTTAAGTATGATTTTGTGCCTCCTTACTCTAAAAAGTATGATATTTATATTCCATACATTAAGCTTGCTGATTTTAAACGTAAGTACTATGAAGCACCTATGAAAAATATTTATAAGATTCACATTGTCAAAAGTGGAGATAATCTTTCCCATATTGGGAAACAGTATGGGGTCTCTTATCTTGTGATAAAAGATTTTAACCATCTCAAAAATGATAAACTACATTTGAGACAGAAGCTCATCATTCCCATCACTAAGTCGAGTCATAAGAAGAAGATAAACACAAGAAACTACTATATGGTAAAACGTGGTGACTCTCTTGACTCCATCGCTAGAGCACATAGAGTGAGTGTGAGAAATATTAAAATGCAAAACCACATAAAAGGTTCTTTGATAAAAGTTGGTGAAAGGTTAAAAATTTATGAATAAAATATATATTTTATGGCTCTATGGACTCATTCTTTTTATAAGCGGATGTAGTACAAGAGGAATGGGCACATACAAGCATAAAACTTACTCACAACACAAAAGTTATTCTGATAAAAACTACTCTCATCCTACTATGCGACCTTATACTATACGGGGTATAACATACTATCCCACAGTTGTGAGTGTTGGTGATGAGTTTAGTGGAAATGCATCATGGTATGGTCCTGACTTCCATGGTAAGCTTACATCTAATGGTGAAATATATAATATGCATGCAATGACAGCTGCACATAAAACACTACCTATGAATACTATAGTCAAAGTAACAAACAGAAGAAATGGTTTAAGTACAGTGGTACGTATCAATGATAGAGGTCCTTTTGTAGCGACTCGAATCATTGATCTTTCCAATGCTGCTGCAAAAAAGATTAATATGATCGGGCACGGTACAGCACCTGTTACCTTAGAAGTTTTAGGATTTGAGACAAAAGGTAAAAGAAGCATACCAAGCTCGAAGCAGATGAAAAAAGCTCCACAAACTCGTTCTATTGGTAACTTTGCACTGCAGATAGCTTCTTTTTCCCATATAGAAGGAGCTATCTCTACACAAGAGAAATATAATGGCACCGATGGTTATAAAACAATTATAAAAGATGTTGAGAGCTCAAATGGACGTATGTTTAAAGTTATACTTACGGGCTTTAAAAGTGAACAAGAGGCAAGAGACTATAAAACAAATAGTCAATTTAATAGAGCATTTATAATAAGAGAGGATTAAAATATGATAAGTAAAATAAGAACAACTAAAGAGACAGATATTAGTGTAGAGCTAGAGCTCAATGGTAGTGGTAACAGTAATATTGAGACTGGTGTAGGTTTTTTAGACCATATGCTAGAGAGTTTCTCGAAGCATTCACTTATAGACCTAAACATCACATGTAAGGGTGATACTCATATTGATGATCATCATAGTGTTGAAGATGTTGGTATAGTGATTGGCTCACTACTTGCAGAAGCACTCTATCCTATAAAAGAGATGGAGCGCTTTGGAAGTGCAAATATCGTTATGGATGAAGCTTGTGTCTCTTGTGACTTAGATCTAAGTAATCGTCCTTTTTTAGTCTTTGAGCTCTCTCCAACGGGTAAGGTTGGCAATTTTGACACAGAACTTGTAGAGGAATTTTTTCGTGCATTTGTTCTTAACTCTCGCATTAGTGCACATATCATAGAGATTCGTGGAAAAAATAAGCATCACATTATAGAAGCTGCATTTAAATCTCTAGCAGTAGCTATTCGCCGTGCTACTGCTAGAAATGAGCGAGTTGGTATTCCTAGTACTAAAGATGTTTTATGATTAAACTTATAGTTTTAGATGTAGATGGTTGCCTTAGTGATGGTACACTTATCTATGATGCCAATGGAGTTGAAAGTAAAAACTTTAATGTTAAGGATGGTCTCGGTATCACTACTTGGATAAAGATGGGACATAGTGTTGCTATCATTACTGGTAGAAACTCAAGCATAGTCAAAAAGCGTGCAGAGGAACTGGGTGTAACACACTTACATCAAGGAATTCGAGATAAAGATAGAGTACTCAAAGAGATTATAGATTCTTTGGGTCTAAAACTTTATGAGGTTGCGGCCATTGGTGATGATCTTAATGATTATGGTATGCTTAATCTTGTAGGCAGAAGTTTTACACCAAAAAATGGAGTGAAAGAAGTACAAAAACTAGTAAATACAACTCTTACAAAAAATGGTGGTGATGGTGCTGTTCGAGAGATGATAGATACCTTAGTCCTTGAAAATGACCAAAAAGAAGAGTTTTTATCTGTCTGGATCAAAGGATAAATTATAAATATCAATATCTTTTTTGCAGCTGTCTTTAGTGGACTAATGATTATTTACTTTCTTTTTAAGCCTATAAAAATAACTGAGCAAAAGTTTGTGGATGTACCACTACTTAATGTTAAAAAATTCACACTTTACGAGTTAGATACACATGGACTTAAAACAATCATGGCCGGAGAGAAAGCACTACGTTTCAGTGATAGATATACTGTAAGTAACATGGACTATACAGATAACTCTAAGAAATTTGTCTCAAATATGAAAGCAAATTATGGAGTCTATAAAGCAAACTTAGTACACTTAAAAGGCGATGTAATGTATGTTAGAGAGGATGGGATCACTTTTAACACTAATACAATGTTCTATAATACTGTAACAAAAATAGCAACTACAAAAGATCCATATACCTCAAATAAAGGTGAAAGCCATATGAGTGGACATGGTTTAGTGTATAATGCCAAGTTGAAGCAGATGAAGTCACAATCAGTACAGATAATATATAAACTAGATGAGGAACAATAATAATGAGATATATTTTACTAATAGCAATTTTTTGTAGTAATATTTTATTGGCACAAGAGCTTAAGATTGTGGCAGATAAATTCTCTGCAGATGAGATGAAGGGTATCTCTATATTTACAGGAAATGTAAAAATTAAAAAATATCACGATGAACTTAATGCTACAAAGGTCACTATCTATACAGATGAAAACAATAAGCCAACAAAATTTATAGCTCTTGGAAATGTTTCCTTTAAAGTAGAGACAGAAGCTCTTGCAAAGTATGAAGGTGTCGCACAAAAAGTGGTATATTTACCTCTTAAAAAAGAGTATAGATTTTATGGAAATGTGCATTTAAAGCAAATAAATGAAAGAAAAGAGATTCTTGGTGACGAAGTGATACTCAATACTATTGATGGCAAAGCAAATGCAAAAGGGCTGAAAAAGGCACCAGTTATCATGATATTTGATATGAAAGATGAGGAAAAAAAATAATGGTAGAAATAGTAGAAGCGAAGTTTATAACATCAGCACCAACAGTAAACCTAGCACCCGAATCGCTTGAACAGAATGAAGTGGTCTTTATGGCGAGAAGCAATGTAGGTAAAAGTTCACTCTTAAATGCACTTACAAATCATAAGGGACTAGCAAAAGTCTCTTCTACACCTGGTAAAACTCGTCTTATAAACTACTTTGATATTACATTCATAGATAGGGATAATGAAAATGAAAAACTTATAGCGAAGTTTGTTGACCTTCCTGGTTTTGGATATGCAAAGGTCTCTAAGTCTATGAAGTATGACTGGGAGAAAAATCTTACTGATTACATCGCAGAGCGTGAACAGATAAAACTTTTTATACACCTTATAGATTGTCGTCACCCTCATTTAGAGATTGATACAGAGGTAAGTGAATTTCTTTTTGAACATGTGCGTGAAAACCAAGTTATATTGCAGATATTTACAAAAATAGATAAACTCAACCAAAAAGAGCAGAGTGCTCTTAGACGAGAATTTCCACATGCTATGACAGTTTCTAGTTCTAAAAAACGTGGGACACATAAAATCAATAAAGTAATCTTTGATATTCTCAAAGAATCAGAACTGGTAGCTGATGCAGATTAAATACCAAAAAGCAAAGCTTTCAAATATTGCTGAGATGAGAGAACTCATTCTTCCTGAAGTTGAAAGTGGTGTAATTCTTGATAGAAATGAAGATGAAATCGCTACAAATATTCGTTCTTATATCTTAGCTTATAAAGAAAATATGCTTGTAGGTTTTACTGCTCTGCACATTCATACAAATGATTTAGCAGAAGTACGTTCACTTATAGTTAAAGATGGTTTACGCGGACAAAAAATAGGAGAAAACTTAGTTAAAAGTGCTTTGAAAGAAGCAGTTGATTTAGGGATACAAAGGGTATTAAGTCTTACCTATAAACAGACATTTTTTGAGCGTTTAGGATTTTTCGAAATTCCTAAAGAGTCCCTCCCAGAACATAAAATATGGGCTGATTGTATTAAATGTAAACACTTTCCAGTATGCAACGAAGTCTCTCTCATCAAAACCCTCTTATAACACTACTTTATGTAGTCGGTTTTATTTTTTACAGTAGTTTGAGTAGTATATACCCTATGCTACCACCAATGTTTGCAGTACTTCTTGTGCTTTTTTCTAGAGCATTAGCAGAAAAAGACACTTTGTATATTGCTCTTTTATCTTTGTGTTTAGTTGTTTTTGAAGCCAATTATGGATATACACTTTTTAGTTCTATTATCTACTTTTACATAGTTTATAAATTTATCTTACCAAAAATATCACAGAGTTTTTCTTGTACTTGGTGTGTTCGAGTTTCGAGTGTTATTCTTGCTTATGTAGGTTATTTTCTTTTTCTGTCACTTATATCAAATATCTTTTTACTACCATGTCCTAATTTGAGTTACTATATAGTATACTATATAGTAATAGAATTCTTTTTTGTGAGTCTACTATGAAATTAAAGTTTATAATTTTCTTTTTTGCTATTACATGGTTGGCACTACTTGTTCGTGTTTTTTCTTTGAGTATTCAGTCACATAGTAAGTATTCAAAGCTCTCCGAACGCAATACCATAAGGTACGAGCAGATAGCACCTGTTCGTGGTGAGATTGTAGATAGAAATAATAGGGCAGTTGCTATCAATCAACTTGGATTTAAAATTTTACTAGCACCACATTTGAGTTCTAAGAAAAAGAAAGAGGAGTTTGAAGAAGAGCTAAAAGTTCTAACATCATTGCTCCCTTCGCTCAATGAAGAAAAGATACGAAAAAACTATAGTAAAAAAGAGTCTTTTTATAATCATAACTATATAAATATTGTTCCCTTTATTGACTACAAAGAGATGATGCCCGTTTATTCCATTTTAAACTTGAGAAAAAATATAAAAATCCTTCCTGCACCTAAACGCTACTATCCATATAAAAATATAGCTGCACACATGATAGGCTATGTAGCGCGTGCAAATAAAAAAGATATAGATAAGGATCCTTCTCTTGAACTCATTGGATATACTGGTAAAACAGGTTTAGAAAAGTATTATAACTCTTACTTGCAAGGTAAAGCAGGTAAAAGGAAGATACAGGTCAATGCAAATAATCAAGAGGTTGCTGAACTTATGCATGAGAGTGCAGATGAAGATAGAAAACTTACACTCTCCATAGATATGCAACTTGAGGCTTATATTGCATCCCTTTTTGAGGGGAAAGTAGGTGCGATAGTAGTTATGAAGGTTGATGGGTCTATCTTGGCTGCGGGAAGTTTTCCAAATTATGATCTGAATATTTTTGTAAATGGAATGTCCTATAAAATGTATGATAAGCTCTCTTCAAGTCTTGATCATCCTTTTACTAATAAGCTCACACATGGTCTTTATCCACCAGGATCGACAATAAAGCCAATGCTTGGACTTCTTTATATAACAACAGTATTGACTCCAGCAAAAACGGTAAACTGCAAATCTGCACTCCCTTTAGGTGGAAGGATTTTTCGCTGTTGGAAACATAGAGGCCATGGAATAACTAATATAACTAAGGCTATTAGAGAGAGTTGTGATGACTACTTTTATAAGGGAAGTTTATTACTTGGAAACAAAAAGATGAGTGCAGGTCTAAAACGTTATGGTTTTGCACATAAAACAGGAGTGGATCTTCCTAATGAGTTTATCGGTGTTATCCCCTCTCGTGAGTGGAAACTGAAAAAGTACCATAAAATATGGAGTATTGGAGAGACAGCTAATATGTCTATCGGTCAAGGTGATGTGCTTGTTACTCCTTTACAAATCGCACAGCAGACAGCTCTTATTGCTACAGGGAAACTGCCAACCCCACATTTTGCAAAGATGATAGGTGATAAACTTTTTAAGCCAGAGATAAAAGATGTGCTCACAAAAGCTGAAAAAAAGAAATTACCTTTTATTCAACAAGCTATGTACCAAGTATGTAATCACATAAAAGGAACAGCAACACACTATGTACACTCTAAGGTAATTATTGCTGGTAAAACAGGAACAGCACAGGTTATTGCTATTAAACAGGATATTAAAAAAAGAAAGCTTGAGCATGAATTATCTTACTATAATCGTTCACATGCATGGTTTACATCTTATGGACCATACAAAAATCCTCAGTATGTTGTTATGGCAATGGTTGAACATGGTGGACATGGTGGACATGCAGCGGGAAGCATTGTTTCAAAAATATACAACAAGCTACTAGAACTTGGATATATAAAGAAATAAATTTAAAAAGAACTCCTCCTTAAGCGAAAGAGTTTTGAATGAAAAGTGCTAAAATGGCTAAAAGAAAGATTGCTCCAGCCTTATTGTAAAGTTTATTTGCAAGTATAAATAATAAGGCAACAGATGCTGCACTTAATATGATAAGATCAAAACTATTTTCTTGAAGGTTTATTGTCAAAGGCTTAATAAGTGCTGATCCACCAAGCACCATAGAAAAGTTTGCAACATTTGATCCAATAATATTACCAATACTCATATCTGCATTTCCTTTTTTTATAGCTACAAGAGAGACAACAAGCTCCGGTAATGAAGTGCCTAAAGAGATAAGGAAGAGTCCTATTATCCACTCACTTACACCAAGCTGGTGTGCTATATTTGTACCACTCTCTACAACAAAGTTTGCTCCTCCTAAAGTAAAAGTAAAACCGATTGCTAAAAGGAGTATACTTTTTCCCCAGTTAAACTTTTTCGCAAGAGACTCATCTATCTCTCCCTCTAAATCCTCTTTTGAACTTGTAAATAAAAAGAAGAGATAAGAAACCATGATAAAGAGAAATATTATAGCATCAACTCTCCCAACAACACCATCTTGAATCATTACTAAAAAGATGATGAGAGGCACAACTACCCAAGCACTATCAAGTCTAAAGAGATCACGCTCTGGGTTCATAGACTTAGCTATAAAAAACACTATCCCGAGAACTAAAGTAATATTAAAAACTATACTTCCTATGACATTGGCTACTGCCATATCTGTTTTACCTTGACTTGCAGCCATCATAGAAGCTGCCATTTCAGGGAGACTCGTGCCAAATGCCACTAAAGTCGCTCCAATCACAAAGTGAGAAATATTAAAATGCAGGGCAATACGCTCAGACTCTTTAATAATAAAATCGGCACCGTATATAAGTGCAGCCATCGCCACTATAAAAATCATATAATCCATTTATTTATCCTTCTGTTCTTACTATTAAACTTTTTGGTAAGTTGAACTGCTCAATTAGTCTTTTCTCTTCTTCTCTCATTTCACCAGTATCTACTTCATGGTCAAAGCCAAGTAGGTGGAGTAGTCCATGTATAAAAAGAAGTGTATACTCATCTTGTTGGCTATGCCCTAACTCTTTTGCTTTTGACTCTACAAACTCTTGAGCGATAACTATACTTCCTAATGGAGTCATAGGCATATCTTCATAGGGAAAACTAAGTACATCAGTAGGTTTATTTATACCTCTATGAGTTACATTTATCTCTTGTATTTCATCATTAGTTGTGATTATAAGCTCTATCTCTTTATCTGTGAGACTCTTAGCTATAGTGTTTAAAAGAGATTCATCGATCTGAAGTGAGGTTCTATTATCTAGTTCAATCATAACGTGAATTATATCGAACTAGACTTAGAAAATTATGCAGTGAGGTTTAAATTTCTTCCTACACCAGTTTTTTGTGCAGTTACTTGCTGAGACTGCTGATTTACACTCTCTAATACTTTAAGAACCTGTTGTGCTTGTACATCTTGTGCTTTTTTTTGAACTTCAAGACCAACTGCCGAACTGTTTGTAGATGCTGAAACTTCCATGCCATCTCCTTTTTTCTTATATTACACATTGTAGTATCTCTTTGTTTTAAAGAAGATTAAAAAATTATGTTAAAATTACTCTATGAAAAAAATAAATAAAAAAATTGCTGTTTGCATTATGAGTGGTGGAATGGACTCTACTCTTAGTGCATATATGATGCAAATAAGAGGCTATGAGATCATAGCTATCCACTTTAACTATAATCAAAGAACAGAGACAAAAGAATTAGAGTGTTTTCACAATATATGTGATAAATTAAATGTGAAAGAGAAGTATGTCTTAGACTTAGATTTTTTTAAACAGCTCGGGGCTTCTGCACTTACAGACAAAAGTATAGAAGTGCCTACAGATGGAGTAGAGGAGGGTGTCCCAGTTACTTATGTTCCTTTTCGTAATGGTATCTTTCTCTCTATGGCCGCTGCTATTGCAGAGAAAGAGGTTGCAGAATGTATTAGCATTGGGGTAGTCCAAGAAGATAGTAGTGGCTATCCTGATTGTAGGGAGAGTTATATCCACTCGATGCAAAATGCGATAAACCTTGGTACTAAAGATGAGACAAATATTAAAATAGATATGCCACTCGTACATCTCATGAAATCTGAAATAGTAGCAAAAGCATTAGAACTTAAAGTACCACTAGAGCTTACTTGGTCTTGCTATAAGAGTGAAGATGTGGCTTGTGGTGTTTGCGATAGCTGTAGACTGCGTTTAAGTGGGTTTCATAAAGCTGGAGTAACTGATCCCATAAAATATGCTTGATACTAAACAATATAAAAATTACAATCTCTCTATAGTTATCAACAAAAAGTTAAAACACAGTTATCTTAGCATTACAAAAGAGGGTGTAGTAAAGATAAAAACACCTTCTACCTCAGAGCAATTTATATACTCTTTTGTAGATGATAAAGAGCAGTGGATAAAAAAACAGTTAAAAAAGATAGAAAATTTTACTGAGTTAAGTCCAATACCATTGCATAGTATAGAGTCAGTAGAAAATAGAGTTGTATATTTTGCACAACTTATGTCTCTGCATTATTCACAGCTTAAGTTTAGAAAAATGAAGCGAAGATGGGGTTCTTGTAGTTCTACTGGTGTCATAACACTTAATAAAGCACTTTTCTTTGTAGAAAGCGAACTTTTAGACTATGTTATTGTGCATGAGCTTGCACATCTTCGACATATGAACCATTCAAAAGAGTTCCATGCTTTAGTAAGGGAGTATCTTCCCAAAGAAAAAGAGTACAGAAAAGCACTATATCAGATAAAACTTACTTAGCTAAATACTCTTTATTATATCTACTTGATGGTGACCACATCATCCAACCATTAGTATTGAGTTGTTCTGTTGCTCGTATCTGCTCTTGTATCTCAAACTTTTTATAAGCTCTTCTCTTGCATGTATAGTCTTTAAAATATTGCAACCAAGGGCGGACTCTTGTAATATCTACTCTATCTTTAATATTTTTAAGACTTCTATAAATAACACTGTAGGGATGATCTGCAGGATGATCAAAATGAAAAGAGCCTGGAGCAAAGCCAGATGGGTAGAGCATAGGTGCTATGTAGTCGGAGTGCTTTGTAAGTGATAGGAGCATCTGACCAATGTTGTTATCATCTTTCTTACTCCATAATATATTACCATAAGTATCTACTGAGATAAAAACACCATAAGGTTGGAGGTTCTCTTTTGCACTATCTAAAAATCTCTCTATTGTCTTTACACGGTTCTTTTGAGTATTTGCTTTTGAAAAACGAAGCCCTTTTTTGGCTGGAAAACGGATATAGTCAAAGTTGATCTCATCAAAACCGACTTTTGCAGCTTCCTCTGCAATCCGGATGGTATACTTATGAGCACGAGTATCAAAAGGGTCTACCCATGCCATTTTGTCATGGTTTCTCCAGATAGTGCCATTATTGTCACGCTTGAGAGCATAGTCAGGATTATGTGCAGCCTGTATCTCGTCCTTAAACGTAACTATACGAGCGATTGTATAGATATGATGCTTTTTCATCTCTGCAATAAACTTTTGAATATTTCGATTTGTTCTATGCTTCTGTGCACCATAGGAATTTGCTTGTGCAAAACCCGTCAGAAAAGAGGTTGAACCAAACTCATTTTTAATATCCATGACTATAGCATTAGCTTGTGTCTCATCTATGAGTTTGAGAATATTTTTGAGTGTTTTTGAGTTGTTACTTGCTCCCCAAAAAGTAAGATAGAGAGCTTTCACTTTTATAGCTTGAAGTTTGAAGCTATTTTGTGTAGTATTCGTCTCTATTACTAAGGGTCTGTAACCATAAGCTTTAATATGAACCCTAGTATCTTTGTTTTCTATAGTAAAAGAGCCATTAGTATCACTAGTCGCCGTAGTGTTACCATCAATAACTAAGGCATTTTCTATAGGTTTTCCACTAGTTTCATCCAGTAAAACACCACTAAAGGAAGCCAGCAAAAAGCTAGGAAGGAGAAGAGAAAGAAAAGAGAGTTTATTCAAAAGATGCTCGTATATTTAATTTGTGAAATAATACAGTAAAAAGATAAACTTTATCGTTCATTAAGAAAATTTCGTAAACCTACATCACTCCACGCTTTAGAAAGATCTAAATACTTTTTTATATCTGCATATACTTTTGCAAAGTCTTCGTTTTTATTGCTTAATTCTGTCACAACTTCTACAAGAGCTTTTTTACCAGCACTGTTTACATCTTCTGGAAATTTTGAAAGTGTCACACCTAAACCTTTAAGTTTTTGTAGAGCATAGATATTATCATGATGAAACTTTGAAGTCATGTTTGCATTCATTTCAGAAGAACATACTTCTATAATAGACTGATGCTCGAATGCAAGCTTAGAAAAAGAGTGTTTGTTAAATGTCAGTTCCAAGATAGAACCCGGCTCATGCCACCCAGAATAGTAGTAGGGTGCTACTTTATAAAAGCCCATCTTTATATCAAGTGCAGGCCCAACCCACTCAGTCGCGTCAATCACTCCGCGTTCAAGAGAAGTGTATATCTCTCCAGCAGGTAATAATACAGGGTTTACACCCATTTTTGAAAAGACTTCACCTCCTAGTCCCGGTATCCGCATTTTCAAACCTTGCATATCTGCAAGTGAATTTATAGGTTTTCTAAACCACCCGCCCATCTGAATGTTGGTATTTCCCCCTAAAAATGGATGAAGATTATACTTCGTATACTGCTCGCGCCAGAGTTTTAGTCCATCACCATAAGTCATCCATGAGTTAATCTCCTCAGCAGTAAAGCCAAAAGGAATACCACTATAGAGAGAAAAGGCAGAGTTTTTCCCCTTCCAGTAGTAGGGTCCAGAGTGAAAGGCATCTATCTGACCACTAGAGCATGCATCAAAAACTGCTAGAGCTGGAACAAGTACATTTTTAGGATAGATCTTTATCTCTAGGCTACCTCCACTCACATCTTTTACACGCTGTGCAAACTTCTCAACACCAGTTCCCATTATTGGAAAGTGTGCAGGCCATGAAGTGGCGAGTTTAATAACCGTTTTTTTATTACGGTTGATATTTACATGCTTTTGTTCACTCGATTTTTTTGGGTGTTTTGAGTAGTCTATGGCTTTCCGGTTACTCTCATTACAGCCACCAAGAGCAAGAGCAGCACCACTAGTTGTTGCAGTAGTTAGAAAGGTTCTTCTGTTCATCTGATTATCCTATATCAAAAAGTGTGAGTTGTCTCTGAGAAACTAAAGGTTTAGCAAGTATACTTTTATCTACTCCCACTATAAGGGCAAAGTGAAAATTATTTTCATGTAGGATATTGAGTATCTCATTTTGACTTTTATAGAGTATAACATCCTCTCTATGTTTCACTTTGTTACTTATGTTTTCATAAGAGAGTGGAAGGACATAAAGTGTCTTTGCCCATGTCACTTCGCGTTCGAGAAAAAGTACCTCAGACTCGATAAGCTCACTACTTTTTTCAAAGATAAGTACCTTATCACTTGTACCGAACTCTTTTATCTCAAACTTCTTATTTGTAAATACCGCTTCAAAGTGATCTATAGGCATAAACTTTTTAAGTCTATAGTTAATATCTAAGTTTTTAAAAAGATGCAGAAGTATCTCTAAGTAGGGAATAAAAAAAGGAGAGATAAGTTGGCGTTCATAAAAAACATCGCTATAGATAAATGAAGTCTCAAAAAGAGTCTGCTCGATGATGTTAACATGTTTATAAGCACGATCTGAAAGCTCTATAACATTGGTAAAGATCTCTTTATCACAGAGAGTAGGGCAAAAGAGTACAGTTGTACCCTCTTCAATATCCCATAATTGTTTACTCAGAGTCTGAATATCTCCTAAAACAGCGATAAAAATTTGCTCTGTTATAACTTGAAGAGCGAGTTTTAAAACTATTTCATTTGTCTCGTAAGCTTTGATATTTTTATCAATAAGTCTAAAACGCAAGAGTCGTTTAAGAGCATCTTCTATACTTGATACTTTTATCCAAGCAATTTCACTATCACTTATCTGCGTAGGCTTAGAAAATATAATGCCGTAAGCACCATTGAGAATAGCTTCTTCAATGCTTATCTCATCAAATGCCATGAAAAGATCACCGCGTTTGACTGCTTTGGCTTCAAAGATAACATTGGTAAAGATTTTTACAAAGGGCTCATTTACTAAAGAACCTTTTGTAAGTGCAAGGATATTTTCAAGTCTCATCCAATAGGTGTGCCTGCCTTTTTAGGTTTTTCTGGTCTGACTAAACAGAGACCATTTTCATCTTTAGCAGCAAGAAGCATTCCCTCACTCATGATACCCATCAGTTTTGCAGGTTTAAGGTTTGCTACAACACAAACCTGTGTTCCAATAAGAGTCTCTGCAGGATATGACTCACGGATTCCAGCAACTATCTGACGAGTGTCATTTTCTCCAAGGCTAATTTTTAACTTGAGGAGTTTTTTACTCTTTGGTACTTCCTCAGCTTCAAGCACAGTTCCTACTTTGAGCGATGTCTCAAAAAATTGTCCTATCTCTATAAGGTTATCATCAAAACTCGCAGCAGACTCAAACTTCTCTTTTTTCTTAGAAGCTTTTTTCTCCTCTTTTGGAGGGTTTGACTCAGATTTTGGAGCCTCTTGCATAAGTGGCTCTTCAACGCGAGGAAAGAGAGGTGGTACTTTTTTAATATTAAATAGTTTTAGAAGTTTTTTCTCTAGTACAAGTTCATTATAACTTGCATTATTTATCTCAAAGTTTAAAGCATCAGCGATAGTTGCAGTTGTCTTAGGCATAACAGGGGAGAGCATGATGGCAGCTTTTGCTAAAATATTTGCAACAAGAGCAACAGTTGCTAAGGCTTCATCTTTCTGCTCATTTTTTATCTTCACCCATGGCTCATGCTCTGTGATGGCAGTGTTTCCGATAGAGAAGAGTCTCCATAACTCTTCAAGATACCTATGTGTCTGCATCTCACTCATGTAATGATCAAGAGAGTCAAGCACTTTGTTCATAGCATCAAGCTCTTTTGTGTGGTACTTGGCAACATCAACACTATCTATCTCAAACGCAGAGTACTTGCCACTCATACCGATGATACGATTAAGAAGATTACCCAAGTCGTTAGAGAGTTCGGAGTTGATACGGTCTATAAATGCACGCTGAGAAAAGTCTCCATCTTGACCAAATGGTACTTCACGGAGCATAAAGTAGCGAAGGTTCTCAACACCATAAGCATCTGAAACCTCTTTAGGTGATACTACATTACCTTTTGACTTAGACATTTTTTCACCATCACGAGTCCACCAACCATGAGCACCAATAGTTTTTGGAAGAGGTAAGTCAAGACTCATTAAAAATGCAGGCCAGTAGATAGCATGAAAACGCAGAATATCTTTCCCAACAAAGTGAGTTGAAGCAGGCCAGAAGTCCATATTTTCCTCATCACCTCCATAACCTAATGCCGTTACATAATTAAGTAAAGCGTCAAGCCAAACATACATAACGTGCTTATCATCATGGAGAGACTCAGGCATTTTCACACCCCAAGTAAAAGATGTACGAGTAACAGAGAGGTCGCGAAGTCCACCTTTTACAAAGTTCTTTACTTCATTTGCACGTGAACGAGGCATGATAAAGTCAGGGTTGTCTTCGTAGTGTTTAAGGAGTTTATCTTCATACTCAGATAGTTTAAAGAAGTAGCTCTCCTCTTTTACGATGCTAGTTGTACGTCCACAGTCTGGACAGAATTCACCATCGACAAGCTGTGTTTCAGGAAAAAAAGTTTCACAACTTACACAGTAGTGACCCTCATAAAAATCTTTGTAGATATCACCTTTTTCAAACATCTTCACAAATGCTTTTTGAACACCGTGCATATGGTCTTTGTCTGTTGTACGGATAAACTTATTATAAGATATCTCAAACTCATCCCAAAGATCTTTAAAAGTAGCACTAATCTCATTTGCAAACTCTTGAGTAGGTTTGCCAGCTTTTTGTGCTGACTCTTCTATCTTTTGACCGTGTTCATCAGTTCCAGTTAAAAAGTAAGTTTCATTTCCTTTTAAACGCTCGTATCTCGCAGTAGTATCTGCGATAAAAGTCGTATAAGCATGCCCAATATGAGCCTCTCCGTTCACATAGTATATAGGTGTTGTTATGTATTTACTCAATTTTCTGTCCTGTCAAATATATTGATGTTATTTTATCTAAATAGCCTTAGATTTATCAATATTTTACTTTAGTATTGTAAAAAATATTTTCTACTGCTCATTTAAACAGACATAAAGATGTCAAGACAAAGGTATAAACTTTTATATTCAAAACGAAGGATAAATATGTATGTATTTGTATATGGCACATTAAAACGAGGGTTTAGCAATCATTATTTTTTAGAAGATGCAAAATTTATTGCAAAAGCTACAACGAAAGATAAATTTCCAATGGTAAATATCATTCAAGCATACCCTTACATCATAAATGATGCAGGAAATGGGCATAATATAGAGGGTGAACTTTACAAAATTAATGAAATAATCTTAGTAAAACTTGATATGTTAGAGGGCTATCCTGAACATTATGATAGACGAAAAATTACAATAGTTGTAGAAAATCAAGAGTATAGAGCTATTGTTTATTTTATAAAAAAGAACATTGATTATACACATCTTGAACTTTTAAAAAAGTTTTAAATCGTATTAAAATTGATGTGATTTTTCAGTGTAAATTACTAAATCTTCTTGAATAATCTCTTGAATCCACTGAGGTTCAATCACAAAAAGATGGGGTATCCAATATTTAATGATTGGTAGTATCTCCATTTCATGGGTGATTGTAACACTAAATTCCATAGTCCCATCACTATTTAGTGACTCAAGTGTTTGTGTTGGAAGGGGTCGGCGTTTGAAATATTTTGTAGCTAATTTATCTGCAAACAGTTTTACTTCAAAGGGTTCTATATCTCTTTGAAACCAAATAGATATGGATTTATCTAGTAAAGTATCTAATTCTCTCTCTTTTTCAAATGTAGTATCTGTCATAATCGGATGAGAGATATTTTTCAAATAGTATTTTTTGAATATCTCACCTCTCAGAGCAATAAGATACCAAAAACCTTCAAAATTGACTATTTTTAATGGCTGAATAGTTACAGTATAAATATCCTGTCTTTCATCATCATAAGAGCATAGCAGCTCTTTTTTCTCTCTAATAGCAGTTTCTAAAATTTGAATATCCTCAAATTTATCACTTATATCTTCAATATTGAGTTTCGTATAGATGGGATTGAAATCTTCATTTTTAATTTTTGAGAGAAGTTTATGAGCCTTAGCAGAAAACTTACCACCAATACCCTCAGTGATTTTTTCAATGATATCAAGCACTAACTCATCCTCAAGAGATTTAGTTTTTTCAACGCGAAACCCCTCTTGCATCTTCCACTTTTTATTCTCTTGATAGATTGGAAATGAGACTAAACGCTCATTAAAATCTCGTTGGATTGTTCTATCACTAGTGTTAAACTCTTTTGCTAACTCTTTGACCGATAGAGCTTCTCCATCATTTAGCTTAGAAAGGATTACAGTTAGTCTTGTTAAAATTTTATCATAGTCGTGTTTATATGCCATATTTGTAACTCGCTTTCAGAGATTAGGTGTTTGAGAAGTTTTATTTATCTAATTTTCACGATAAACATATATATTTTAATTTGTATGTGTTTCCAAAAAATTCACAATGTTATCTAATTGCTTTTGAATGTTCTCAATCACCATTTTATCTTTTAAATTACTTGTAATTCCTAAATAATAATAGTCTTCATCTTTAAAAAAACTTTTGAATAAAGGGCTTTTTTTAAGGATAGATTCCTTAATGGCTTCTTTAGCTATTCCAATAACTAATGGTATATTTTCATCATTCCAAATTTTATAATCTATACCAAAAAAAATATTATCATTCTCTTTAATATCAAATCCATAAATTTCATCTGTATCTTCAACTTTAACCGATTGAATTTCTGCTAATTGTTCTACTATTTGAATATTTACAAAATCATTCCAGTAATAACCACTTGTTAATTGTGGATAAATATTTTTATAATCATTTATATTATTTACTGAGTAAGCTTCATCTATATATTTTCTACCTACACTTTTTATGTTTGATGAGTTTAAAGCAGGTTTCATCGCATTAATTAGCAAAACTTCTGCATATTCAATTTGCTCATACTCTTCTTCTATAGTAAGATTATTTTCAGCATCTGTAAAAATTGTTCCTAAATAAATTTTCACATTTGCATTATCACTATCATATATTGTTTCCCATCTATTATATAATCTACTTGCAAAACCATTATTGTCTCTAGTTCTTCCTATGTAGAGTAAAACATCATTTCCATAAAGTGGATGGGTTCCGTATATTTGATATAAACCAATTCTGTCAGCTGTATTATCATACTCATTTGAGTCTATTTTGTTATCTACTACTGCTTCCTTAGAGAATGGACCTTCCCACCAAATATTAATATCTTTATTCATTTTTTTCTCCTAAATTCAATGTTATTCACTACCATATTTTCAAGACTCTTTTTTTCAAGTCCAGTAAAAAAAATAGTAGCTTTTACATACTTTTCACTAACAGATTTATCAGTTGTTGTTCCCCAAATAATATCCGCTTCATAGTGAGTATTTTCATTTATTATCTCCATTGCTTCGGCAATCTCTATAATTAGTAAATCAGGATGCATTGTAAAATGTATCAAAATACCTGATATTTTATGCATCAAATCATAATCCAGTGATGAATCTCTAATAGCTAATTCTATTGCTTTATTTGCTGAATTTTCACCCTCATACTCCCCAATACCACTAAATGCTACACCACCATGATTCATGATATTTTTCATATCAATAAAATCAAGAGTTATATCATTTTCTTCACTTGGTATTACTACTCCGAGCATATCTTTTATTGACTCTTTTATTTCATCACTAAACTCGGTATTGTTTATATATTTATAAAACTCTTTTTTAACTAAATCTGTATTCGTATTTGCTTCTGCTACTGTAAATATTTCCATTACACTTCTCCTAAAATTTTATAGAAAAAGTATAAGATTTGGGAGTGACACCTTTATGTCTGGTTAAAGGGTGTTTTTTAATTGGTGTAAGATTGATAAGAGAAAATAGATAGATTTTTCATGTTAAAATTCAAATCCACCAGTATCGCCCTTAGACATACTGTTATAGACTGCTTTGACATACTCATCTCTAAGAGGACAGCCAAAGTAGGACTCACAGAGACTACAGCTCTTGTGACCCTTATTTACTTGACAATCTTGAAGCTTTTTTACCATCTCATCGAGGAAAAGCTCAAACTTGTCTTTTTGTTCGCTATGCATTTTTTGCATAAACCTCTTTTACTCGCTCTATCTCGTACTTTGAACCAAAGAAACAGATAGCAGTATCGTGGATGTGTGAATGACCTAGTGACATAAGATCATTTTTACCATCTATTGCATAGCCACCTGATTTTTCATAGATGAAGGCAAAAGGAAATACTTCAAAAAGACGACGTAGTTTTCCTTCTGGTTTATCACTAGTTCCAGGGTAAGAGAAAAGTCCACCACCTTTGAGAAGTATCTGATGAAGGTCAGGAACCATACCACCAGAGTAACGAAGTCTATAACCCTCTTTGAAAAAACCATCTATCATATCTTTATGGTAAGGAGCCCAGTTTTGTTGTGTTCCACCCGGAGCCATAAGTTTACCTTTCTCAGTTACTCTTATCTCTTTTACAAACTCAAACTCGCCATCTTGAAGAAGATAAAGTTTTGTTTTGTTTTCAGCAAACACCATCTCAACGCGAGGACCATGCACGATATAACATGCTGCTACCATATTTGCTGTACCAAATGCATTTTCATAGATACCATAAATAGAACCAACACTAAGATTTACATCGACTAAAGATGAACCATCAAGAGGATCATAAGCTATGTAGTACTTTCCATCTTCATGCAGAAGCATCTCTTTTTCTTTCTCTTCACTTGCTATTGTGTGAATAGAAGCTACCTTAGAAAACTCTTCTTGAATAATTAAATCACATTGAATATCAAGCTGTAGCTGCGTTTCACCAGAACTGTTCTCTAGTTGTGAATACCCTATATCTTTTACATCTATAGCATTTTTAATTCTTTTAGCACTTCTCTGTATTGCGTCAAATATATCTCTCATGTTTTTCCTTTTTTTTTAAACTTTTTTGGCGTTTTTTAGTATCCAGTCTATTACTGCATCTGTATCATTTAGATCAAGCTGCTCAATATTGTCTGGAATATCGTAGTTTTGTGTATTTATACTGTAGTCCGTTGCTAAAGCATTCATATAGGGAATATAATCCTTATCTATATGGTTACGAAATACACTTATTCTTGGAAGAGGAAGGTTTTTAAGCCCTTCAACTAGTAGAACATCAAACTTATCGAAAAGTCTTATCATATCATCGAGTTCTGATTGACGTTGTGAAAAGTAAGTTGTGCGGTTAGGGGAGGTTACTATCACCTCTGCCCCTGTATCGCTAAACTTATAACTATCTTTTCCCTCTACATCAAAACGAGCCTTATCTTTTGGATCATGTTTAATAATGGCTACTTCAAGCTTGTACTCATGAATAAGTTTTCTTGCTACTTTTAAAATAAGAGTAGTTTTTCCACTGTTAGATGGACCAGTAAATGCGACTGCTAATCTTTTGCTCAATAGATAAGTCCTAAAATAAAATTTTAGTGATTATACAAAAGAAGAGTTTAATAAGATATAATTTCGACTATACAAAAGGGAGAAAATGAAAACTTTTTTACTAATTACTCTGATATCAGCACTTTTTACAGGATGTTCAAGCTCAAATGCCTTTTCTCAGTTTAGCCTTACTCCAGAACAGTCCAAAAGTGAAAATAGTATTTTAAGCTCTAAAATTCATTTTCAAAACAAAACTGTAGGCACTGTAAGTGCAGTCTACCTTAATCAAGTACTTCCTAAAATATATAATGAAAATGAATGGTTCTATGTTTCTATGTATACTAAAGATAGCGAAAAGGATGTAAAGTTCTTTCTCAATGGAGAAAAAGCACTAAATGTCAAAAAGCTACAAGTAGAAAATAAATTTTCTCATCTCCTCTCTTCAGTAGAAGAGTGGAAAACATACTATCTTGTGGAGTTTAAGCAGCTTGGTAATACTTTAAGTTTTATAGTTAAGAATAGTAATGCCAGTTCAGCCCCTCTTATATATAAAAAAGAGGACTAAAGCGAACGGAGGAGGGTGCTTAGTATAACGGTCACTACTTGAAGACCTACTATAAGTACTAAAGGTGCAAGGTCAAGTCCGTTGTAGTCAGTTCTCATAAATCTTCTTATAAAGCCATAAGCTGGAGCAGTTATACGGTGTAAAAATTGAACCACAGGATTGTAAGGATCTGGGTTTACAAAACTTAGGAGTGCTTGGATAATAAGTACCCAGATATAAACGCCAATAAGGCTAATAAAAATACTACCGATTCCTTGAGTTATTTCTATAAGTGCTTGCATTATTTTACAATCTCCCCAATATAATTTTTAAGATGCTGATATATCTCAGCGATATCTGGACCCTCTGTCGCGTTTGTTAAAAGTAAACGCAGGGCTCTCATATAAGACTCTTCTTCTAAACTAGACTCTTTCATAGTGTAGTTTTTAAATGCAGTATACTCCTCGAAGTAGGGTGCATCTTTAATAACACTAGCGAGTGTTGCACACTCTTTTTGGAATATTTCTGGAATATTTCTCTCTGTAAATATAAGAGCAATTTTCTCTTTGAGCTCTTTTGTAGTAGATACTTCATCTAAGTAAACACGAGCAAGTGCTCCTATCTCTGCATCTGCAAAACCTACATATCTAGAAAGCTCTTTTGCATCAAGTGATTTTAGATGGGCTCGATTTAGCTCTTTAAGCAGATCTATATCAAACACTACAGAACTCTTTGATATTTTACTTAAGTCTAGAAATTCTATAGCTTCTTCTAAAGAAAAAATTTCTTTAGAGACTTTATTTCCGATTGATACTAAATAATTTAAAATTGCCTCAGGAAGAAATCCCTCTTTGAGTAACTCTTTGATACTTGGAGCGTTCTCAAGGTTCTTCATAGGTGGTAGGTGAGCATACTCTACTTGTTTTGCATACTCTAGAGCTAATCGCACATGCTGCTGCTTAGCAGACTCTTCTAAAAACTCCTCAGATTGGATGACAAGAGAGATGTCGCTAAGCATATCATCAACAGCCGTAGCAAAGGTATATGTCGGTGTTTTATCTTGGTTAAGAATGACAAAGCTATCTACACTATCAGGAGAGAAACGTTGCTCACCTAATACTTTATCCTCTATCACTGTAGCTCTATTTGGCCGTGCTATACGAATACGAAATGGATTAGTATTGTCTATGATTAGCTCAGCGGGGAGGTTTCTACAAGCATCATCGTAACTATACTCTTTGCCTGCTGCTTTTGCCTCTTCGCGTTTGTTATCTAACCAGTTGTCTGAACAAAAACAGCTAAATGCCTTTCTCTCATGTACAAGTTGGAGTGCCATAGCAGAGTGAAAACGCACATTTTGACTCTGATGGATGACTTGAGAGCCATGCACCCCAAAAAGTGCAAGAAGATCTAAAATCTCATCATCCATCTTCTCTATGTTTTTCTCTTTATCCATATCTTCTATACGGATAATAAAATCCTCTTTTCTCTGCTTAGAGACTATATAGTTATATAGAGAAATACGAAGAGTATCTAGTTGTAAATCCTGAGTAGGACTAACTGTAAATCTTAACATTAAACTTCCTTATTGTAACTTCTGTGCAAGAAGTTGATTGACTATTTTTGGGTTTGCTTTGCCATCTGTGGCTTTGAGAACTTGTCCAACAAAGAAACCTAGTAGCTTTTTATTTCCCGCTTTGAACTTCTCAACATTATCTGGGTTTTTCTCCATTACTTCATCGATAATCTTCCCAATAATTTCAGGGTCACTAATCTGTACAAGTCCCTTACTCTCTACTATCTCTTCTGGGTTGGCTCCGGAGTTTACCATCTCTTCAAAAACCTGTTTTGCGATTTTGTTAGAGATAGTAGTATCATCTACCATTTTTATAAGCTCTGCAATCTGCTGAGGAGTAAACTTTAACTCCTCTTTTGTATGCTGTTTCATCTCACGTGCTACTTCATTTGTGATGATATTTGCTAGATTCGTAGGACTGTTCAGGACAGCAAGTGCCTCTTCAAAAAATGCTGAGAGATCCTCATCACGAGCGAGTGTGTTAGCTACTTCCCCATTAAGCTTGAGTCCCTCTTTGTATCTAGTAAAGAGCTTCTCTTGTTCTGATGTCATTGGCACTACTTCACCATCGATCTGTACTTTTTTCTCTTTAGCCTCTGGCTTTGGTGGAGTAGGTTTTGTCTTTTTACCCCATGAGTCTTTAAGTCCTACTATCTTGTTATAGACTGGTTTCTCATCTGTGTAGTCGATAGGGTCAGCAAAAAAGTACCCCTGTCTCTCAAACTGAAATCTCTCATCAGGTCTTTCTTGAACTACAGCAGGCTCAATAAGTGCATCTTTTATAACTTGTAAAGAGTTAGGGTTAAGATCTTCTATCCCCTCTGGCATCTCAGAAGAGTAGAGTCTATCGTAGAGTCGTACTTCTACCTTTTTCGCCTCATCTGCGCTCACCCAATGGATTGCACTTTTCACTTTTATGCCACTTGTGTCCGAACCACTTTTAGAAGTAGGGTAGTACTCTGCTTTTATCTCTATAACCTTTCCATCACTGTCTTTGATAATCTCTTTACAAGCAATGATATACCCGTGCTTGAGTCGTACTGGTTGCTCTGGTGTAAGACGGAAGTAGCCTTTAGGCGGATTCTCTTCAAAATCATCGCGTTCTATATAAATTTCACGAGAGAAAGGTAGTTTACGTGATCCCTCTTTAGGAACATCATCAGGATAGTAAGAGGCATTAAGCTCTTCGCTTCCTTCGTAGTTCTCTATAGTAATTTTGAGAGGATCAATCACACACATAACACGAGGTACTTTAGGGTTTAAATCAGCTCTTATAGTAAACTCAAGTTGTGCAACATCCACCATAGAGTTTGCTTTGGCAATACCTACTTGATCACAAAAAGTGACTATAGACTCAGGTGTATAACCCTTTCTGCGTAATCCTGCAATCGTAGGTAAACGTGGATCATCCCAGCCATTTACATACTTTCCTTCAACCAGCTCTAAAAGCTTGCGTTTACTCATCACTGTATAGTTTATCCCAAGACGAGCAAACTCATGTTGGTATGGGCGAGGGGGCTCAAGCTCTAATGTATCTAAGACCCAGTTATAGATATCACGGTTGTTTTCAAACTCTAATGTACAGATGGAATGAGAGACACCCTCTATATAGTCAGAAAGACAGTGTGCGAAGTCATACATAGGGTAGATGCACCACTCATTTCCCGTTCTAAAGTGCTCAGCATGGCGAATTCGGTACATAAGAGGATCTCGCATCTTCATATTTGCTGCAGACATATCTATCTTTGCACGAAGTACATGCTCTCCATCTTGAAACTCACCTTTTCTCATACGCTCAAACATATCAAGGTTTTCTTCTACTGTTCTGCTTGCATACTTACTACGTTTACCAGCTTCAGTAACAGTACCACGAAGTTCTCTCATCTCCTCTTCATCAACACTATCAACATAGGCTTTACCCATTTTGATAAGTTGCATAGCATACTTATGAATTTGAGCGAAGTAGTCAGAAGTAAAACGAACATTACCTTCCCACTCATAGCCTAACCATGTCACGGCATCTTTGAGTGCTTCAACGTATTTTGTATCTTCTTTTGTTGGGTTTGTATCATCCATTCTGAGATTACAGTGACCATTGTAGTCACGAGCAATACCAAAGTTAATAAAGATAGACTTTGCATGTCCAATATGTGGAAATCCATTTGGTTCAGGAGGAAATCTTGTTACTATTTCTTTGCTCTTTCCTGATTGTAAATCTTTTTCGACTATTGTTTGTAGAAAATTTTTGCTCTCTTTCATTATTGTTAGACCTTTTTTATTAAAAACATTTATATGGATAGTATTTTAGCAAAAAAGAGCTTAGAATTTGTGTAGTAATAATAAGTAATTTTAATGAATCTAAATCTTTTGAAGTTTCGTAAAATAGGGGAGTTTTGATTATTTGTGAGTGGTGACCCCGAGGAGAATTGAACTCCTGTAACATGGATGAAAACCATGGATCCTAACCGCTAGACGACGGGGCCACTCTGTAGTTTATTTTTACAACTTGTTTTGTTGAGCCGAAATTATAGGGATTTTATGCTTAAAAAAACATAAAATCCTTGTAATATTTATTGATTAGTCGTAGAAACTACGTAGTGCTCTAATGATTACAGCATTTTTAGAGATACTTTCTGCTTTTGCATTTTCATTTACAGTGTCATAGATATCTAAAGGTAGAGAGATAGAGAAAGTTTTTGTCTCTACTTTTTTCTTTTTAGCGATCATTGCTGTTACACCTGTAAGTAGCTCGATAATTTTCTTTGTATCTATAGGCTTTTGGATGAAACTGTTCACACCAACTTCGATAGATTCAGAGATTTTTTCAATATCATTACTTGCAGAGATAACAATGATAATTTGAGCAGGGTTGATCTCACGAATCTTTCGAGAAAGTTCAATACCGTCCATTCCTGACATAATGATGTCTACAAAAACTACATCTGGTTTATTATCAAGATATACTTTTAAAGCACTCTCTCCATCAAAGCAAGACTCAACACTAGAAAAGAAGTTCTTGAATGTCGAACTTAAAAGCTCATTAGTTACCTTCTCATCTTCAACTACCATAGCTGAAAGTTTTTTTGTTTGTTCTGTAAGTTGAATTAGATCTACACTCATAAATATCCTTTGTGATTAATTTGATTTAACGGAATTATACTATAAAATAAATGAAGATTAATAACAGTTAGTAACTAAAATAAAATTGTTATTTTTATCTAAGCCTAAAACAAGACTTTAGAAGAGGATTTGGATGTTAAAAGATATTTGAATTATATATTGTTATTTAGATAGTTTCTTTTTTAAACTGTTCTAACCACTCTATATCATCTTCTTTAGAAACTTCTTTTTGATCCAACAGTGATCCTATAATACTTTTGAGCGTATTTTCATCCATAAATTCTAAGAGATGAGGGTTTATAGCAGTTATAGTCACTTTTTCATGAGTGTTTAACAGATTTTGTATATCTAGAATAAGTTGTTCTTTTTTACTCATAGTACCTCTTTGTTTGCATATTGGTTAACATAATGTAAATTCTCTTGAAAATTATTTATAGAGAGAAGGGGTAACTTTTGTAAGAATTCCATCAAGAATTATATTCTTTTGATTCCAACTACTATTAATATATGTTTCAGGGTCAAATGCCAAAGTTCTTTTCTTTTTAGTGAAATTTTCTAAAACAATATTTCTATCATTATTTACTATAGCATTATACAAACTCTCAAATGTTTTTTTGTCAAACCCATATACAAGTTTTACCCTCTTTTTGTTCATATTGTCTACTATTAAATAAAGTGTTTCATGATAGTTAGTCAGTTTAAAAAAATGTATATTACCTTTATGACTTATACTTTTAACATTATAATCAGTAAAGACTATATCAATAATTTGAGGTATACCATAGTTTAGTCTATATTGGGTTGCTACAATAGCATCTTCATAGGTTAAAACAGGTCCGCTATCCATTGTATAAACATATTGATATATATTAATATTAGATAAGTTAATCTTCCTCTCAAAACTTTTATTTCCATAAGCATTAATTGTTCTATTGTTTTCAAGAGTAATAGAGAGTGTGTAATCATTAACATTGATATGTGGAGAGGCACAGGAACTTAGCAGTGCTATGAGTGATGTAAGTATAATTTTATTCATATTGTTTTTTCTTTATAGTTTTAAATAGGTACAAGTAAGCCGAGTTTTGTAGTGATAGTTATTAATCTACTGTACATCTTGCGTTGTACCTCTAGCGAAACAGAAGCATTGTAAGACGCTAACCATCTGTTTCTTGCTGCCATGTTGGGTTTTCAAGCTCTCTGTATCGCTACAGAGACTGGTGGTCTCTTACACCACCTTTTCACCTTTACCACTCTGAAGTGGAAGTAATATTTCTGTTGCACTTTCCCTCGTATTGCTACGGCCATTCGTTAAATGGAACACTGTCTTACAGCAGCTCGGACTTTCCTCTTGAAGAGTTTCAAGTAACTATCCTTGTACCTGTGTAATTCTACTCAAATTATCCTTTATTTAGCTTTTTTTAGATTAAGAACACTTGTTCATTGAATTGATTTGTTATATGAACAAGTGTTCTTTTTATATAAGTATATATTAACAAGTGTTCATATATAATACATTTACAGTTAACAAGTGTTCATTTGATATAAAAGGAGTTATGATGCCCAACAGTAGGACAATCAATAAACGCAGCGGTACAAAAGAGAAGATACTCAAAGTATCAACTACCCTCTTCTCAGAACTTGGATATAAGGGTGCAAGTGTACGTAAAATTGCGAAAGAAGTAGGAATAAGAGAGAGTGCCATCTATAATCACTATAAAAATAAGGAGGAGATCTTTCTTGAGGTAGCAAAGGATATATTTTCATCGCCCTTCTCTATTTCTGCTGAGGAAATGAAAGAATTAGCACTTAGAGGAAAACCCTTTTTAAATAAATTTGCACTGCAATATAAGATGCTTACCTTTGATAAAACAAACGAAAATATGTTTAGACTTTTGATGATTGAATTGATGCAAAATAGAGATATACGTGAGCAGTTTCAGAGTGAGTTTCATGATAAAAATATTAAATTGCTTTCTGAAGGGTTTTTCATCATGATGCAGAATTCTATGATCAAGTCTAGTGATCCAATGCTGATTGCATATGAGTTTATTAGCACCCTATTCTATATTCGTTTACAGGTAATGCTACTTCGTTTTGATACACTCTCTACAAATAGTCTTGCAACTCAGTTTGAAAAGCATGTAGATTTTTTTTGGGAAAGTATTAAAGTTCAGTAACTTACTCGAGTGCCCTACTCTTCGTAATTAGCACTTTAGTATGAATATCGAGTATTGAGTCAAGAAATAATTATTTGTTGCTTACAGGGCAAGTATAGAACAATATTATCAGAAATATTTAGATATTTATTAATATTAATAGTAGCTACTCTTTTGAGTATTTACAAATAGAATATTTCAAGAAAATAAATATTAACTAATATTAAAATGAGGTTTAAAAAACAGGATAAGCTATAAAAGCTTATCCTTTAAAATATGCTAATTAAGCCATAGCTTCTTTAGCATATTTTTCACCAAGCTCATAAGCTTTTTTATTTACTTCATGGACTTTAGCAGGTACTTTTGAAAGCATGGTATCAACAAGTGCTGTTTTATCAATAGCATTCATCATCGTATTTGCAATCGCAAGAGCAACAACAGATTGAGTAATTACATTACCAACCTCTTCTTTTGCTATTGTGATGATAGGAATTTCATGGATATTCCATTTTTTTCTATCTTCTTCAGTTGGGTGAACAAGATTTGGATCAACAACAATGGTCCCACCAGGTTTCACACCATCTTTAAATAGTACATAACTCATCTGTGCAACCGAAAGCATGAAGTCAACATCACCATCAACAGCATATGGATAATAAATCTCTTCATCATCAAGTTGAATATCAACAACAGTTGGTCCACCACGAACTTGTGATGTATATGTAGCAGTTTTTAGTCCTTGCCCACCAGTTTTAATCTTTGCAGCTGCAAAAATCTCACCAGCAAGAAGAACACCTTGACCACCAACACCTGTAAATCTCATTAATAGTTTA
The DNA here is from genome assembly GCA_027082875.1 of Sulfurimonas sp. GTDB lineage: Bacteria > Campylobacterota > Campylobacteria > Campylobacterales > Sulfurimonadaceae > Sulfurimonas. The sequence continues at coordinate 33,260 of JALWTK010000061.1, forward strand.
GAATCACTCATTCGTCTTCCTTATATTTTCTTAGCAAAGTCAGCTTGTGTAATCTTAGCACGTTGACCTTGGTGAACTTTTTGAATCTCTGCATACATATCACAGTACTCATCTGCATCAGTATCTTCTTTTAAAACACCAGTTGGCAATAAGTTAAGTTGTTCTTCTTCACTCATAGTATCATATTTCTTTTTAGAAACAGTAATACTATCGATCCACTCAAGATTTTCCATAGCAGAAACCATCTTGTTTTTACGACCAAGGTTAATATGACAGTTAGAAAGTACTTCCATCATTGAGAAACCTTTGTGTTTCATAGCTTTAATAAGAACTTTTTCAAGTTTCTTTGGCTCAAGCATAGTCTCACGTGCAACAAAAGAAGCACCAGCTGCAATAGCTAAATCACAAGTATCAAAAGTTGGGTCAATATTTCCAGCTTTTTGAGAAACTGTCCACATACCCTTAGGAGTAGTTGGAGAAGTTTGTGAGTTAGTAAGACCATAAATAAAGTTGTTAATAATGATCATAGTCAAATCAATATTACGACGACAACCATGAATAGTATGATTACCACCAATAGCAAGTGCATCACCATCACCAGCAACACAAACAACTAATTTATCAGGACGAGCAAGCTTGATACCTGTAGCATAAGCAACAGTACGACCGTGAGTTGTATGAACAGTATTAAAGTCTACATAAGAAGAAAATCTTCCTGAACACCCAATTCCTGAAACAACACATATATCATCTTGTGCTATATCCATCTTTTCAATAGCTCTAACGAATGCTTTTAAAATAACACCGTCACCACAACCCCAACACCATAGTGTTGGCATCTTCTCTAATCTTAAATATTTATCATAATTAAATGCCATTAGTATAACTCCTTAACTTTTGCAGCAATTTCATGTGGTGAAATTGCTCTACCGTTTACTTTGAATAGTCCATCAATATCTAATCTTGCAGTAGCGCGTTGCACTTCTGAATGGTATTGACCAATATTTAATTCTACTACTAAAACATTTTTGATTTTATCAGTATACTCTTTCATCTTAGTTGCAGGTGATGGCCATAAAGTAATAGGTCTAAATAAGCCAGCTTTAATACCCTCTGCACGTAAGTTACGAATAGTCTCTTTTGCAGCTAGAGAAACAGAACCGTATGCTACAAGCATAACATCTGCATCATCCATCATAAACTCTTCATAAGACTCAAGCTCATCTTCGTGCATAGCAACCTTATCTTCTAAACGCTGAATAAGTTTACGACAAGTCTCAATTTCCTCAGTTGGGAAACCATTTTTATCATGGTGAAGACCTGTAAAGTGGTATCTATATCCTGTAAACATTTGATTGAGAACTGCAGGTTCATCAGCTTCACACTCATACGGAAAGTACTCTTCAGCGGGACCATCAAATGATTTACGTGGAACGATTGCAGCTTCTACTGCCTCAGCAGTTGGAATAACAGCTTTACCGTGCATATGACCAATAGTCTCATCAAGTAGCACGATTACTGGTTGCATGAAACGGTCAGCAAGATTAAATGCTCTTACAGTTTCTGTATAACATTCAGCTAGTGAACCTGCACATAGAGTGATTGATTTATAATCACCGTGTGATGGGTTCTTTGCTTGAAGAACATCACCTTGAGATACACGAGTTGGAAGACCAGTTGATGGACCACCACGCATAACATTTACAAGAACTAAAGGAACTTCTGCCATTTGAGCAAGACCCAAGTTTTCAGCTTTAAGTGATACACCAGGACCAGATGTGGCAGTAAGTGCACGATCACCTGCCATTGCAGCACCGATAACACAACAGATACCTGCTATTTCATCTTCCATTTGAATCGCAGTACCACCATTCTTTGGTAGTAAATCAGAGATAACATGCATTACTTCTGAAGATGGTGTAAGTGGATACCCACCAAAAAATCTACAACCAGCATCAACTGCTGCGATTGCAGCGAGTTCATTACCAGTAGATATTACTTCTCTAGTTGACATTATTTAGCTCCTTGTTCACTAAGTGACATATAGTTATTCGCAATTACTGCTGCTTGACGCTCTTTAGCATCATCAGTAAGTTTAGCAAAACTTAATCCTGCTGCTTTTAATTCTTTTCTATCTGCTACAAAGATAGCAAAATCTGGACATGAAAGTTCACACTCATTACATCCAATACAAGCTTCTGGATGGTCAATAGAGATCATTGCACCAAGAGTTGATGTTGACTCATATCTCATACCAAGAACACCTGAAGGACATACTGAAACACATATATCACACGCTTTACAGTTATCTGTATTTACCCATACTGGTTGATCACCAGGGTTTACCATTGGACTAGCTGCCATATTTTCTCCTAATTATTAAAGTATAGAGTTAATTCTATACTTTACTCTTTAATGAAAAAAGAGTATCTAAGTTTTCATAATTTATCTCTAAAATGTGCTACTATCGCACTATAAAGGCAACAACTGTTACATTTAGTGTGCTCACACAAGGTATAAAGACTATTTTTTACCTAAAACTTCCGCGATTGCTTTACCAATTTCAGCAGGACTAACTACGACTTTAACGCCAGCAGCCTCAAGTGCTTCCATCTTTTCTTTGGCAGTACCAGCAGAACCAGAAACGATTGCACCAGCATGACCCATTGTTTTACCCTTAGGAGCTGTTTGACCAGCAATAAAAGCAACAACAGGTTTAGTAATCTGTTCTTTAATAAGCTTTGCAGCTTGAATCTCAAGATCTCCACCGATTTCACCAATCATAACGATTGCTTCAGTCTCGGGATCTGCTTCAAACATTGGTAAAATTTGGTTGTACGAAAGACCAATAATTGGATCTCCACCGATACCAATAGCAGTAGTGATACCAAAACCTTCATTACAAACTTGGTTAGCACCTTCATAAGTAAGAGTACCAGACTTAGAAATAAGTCCAACATTACCTTTTTTGAAGATTGAACCAGGCATGATACCTATCTTACACTCTTCTGCTGTGATAATACCAGGACAGTTTGGCCCTAATGTTTTCATTCCATGTTTAGTTGCATGAGCTTTTGCCATTTGCATATCTTTAACTGGAGCACCTTCCGTAATGATTACAGCAAGTTCTATCCCAGCTTCAGCAGCTTCCATAACAGCATCACCAACAAAAGCAGGTGGTACAAAGATCATAGAAACAGTTGCACCAGTAGCTTTTATAGCTTCTCCAACTGTATTAAATACAGGCTTATCAAGGTGAGTTTGTCCACCCTTGTTTGGTGTAACACCACCAACGATGTTAGTACCATACGCTATACACTGCTCAGCATGGAAAGATCCCTCTTTTCCTGTGAAACCTTGAACGATTACTTTTGTATCTTTATTTATTAAAATTGACATATTTAATTACTCTCCTTTTGCTGCAGCCACAGCTTTTGCTGCACCGTCACCTAAGTCATCACCAACTATTAAGTTAGCTATATTTGCATTTTTAAGAATTTCTGCTGCCTCTGGTGCATTTGTACCATCAAGACGGACGATAACAGGAACATTAACATCAGTAATCTTAGTTGCTTCAATAATACCATTAGCAATACGATCACAACGAACGATTCCACCAAAAATATTTACAAAAATTGCTTTTACTTTAGGGTTTTTAAGAATGATCTCAAAACCTTTTGCAACAGTCTCTGCATTTGCACTACCACCAACATCAAGGAAGTTAGCAGGTGTTCCACCCATGTAGTTAATAGTATCCATAGTACCCATAGCAAGACCAGCACCATTTACCATACAACCAATCTCACCATCAAGTGCTACGTAAGAAAGACCATATTTTGCAGCTTCTAACTCATCTGCATCCTCTTCACTTAAGTCTCTCATCTCAGCGATATCTGGATGACGACCTAGTGCTGAGTTATCAAAGCCCATTTTACCGTCAAGTGCAATAAATTCACCCTTTCCAGTTTTTACAAGTGGGTTGATTTCAATCATCTCTGCATCATTTTCCATGTAAAGAGTATAAAGCTTAGAAGCAAATCTAATGATATTTTTCTGTTCATCTTTATCTGTAAGACCAAGCCCAAATGCTAACTCACGCCCATGAAAGCTCTGAAAACCAATAGCTGGATCTACCGGAACTGTAATAATCTTTTCAGGAGTATTTGCTGCAACATCCTCAATATTCATTCCACCTTCAGTAGAAGCCATGATTAAAGGCATTTCTAATTTTCTGTCAAGAACTACAGAAAGATATAACTCTTCTTTAATATCTGCACCATCTTCAATGTAGAGTTTTTGAACAAGTTTACCCTCAGCAGTAGTTTGGTGTGTGACAAGTGTCATTCCAAGAATTTCATCTGCAAGTGTTTCCACCTCTTCTAAAGACTTAGCAAGTTTAACACCACCACCAAGACCACGTCCACCTGCATGGATTTGTGCTTTAACAACCCACACTGGACCGCCCAATTGTTCTGCAGCTTTAACAGCATCTTTTACGCTCTCAACCATTATACCTTTTGGTGTTGGCACTCCGTACTTCTTAAAAATCTGTTTTGCTTGATATTCATGTATATTCATCTATTCTCCTTAATTTAAAATGGAAACTACGCCTTTGGCGCAATCATATCCTCTGGTACTACATACTTGTCAAACTCTTCAGCTGTAAGCAATCCTAACTCAATAGCAGTCTCTTTAAGTGTTGAGTTATTTTTGTGTGCTGTTTTAGCAATTTTTGCTGCATTGTCATACCCAACATAAGGATTAAGTGCAGTCACTAGCATTAATGAGTCATGTAAAAAATGATCTATTTTGTCTGCAACTGGTTCAAGACCAACTGCACAGTGATCGTTAAATGAAACGATAGAGTCACCTAAAAGACGACAAGATTGTAAAAAGTTATAAGCAATAACTGGCTTATAAACATTTAATTCAAAGTTTCCTTGTGAAGCTCCCATTGATATAGCTACATCATTACCAAAAACTTGGCAAGTAACCATAGTTACAGCTTCTGCTTGAGTAGGATTTACTTTTCCTGGCATAATAGAACTTCCAGGCTCATTTGCAGGGATCTCTATCTCACCTAGACCACAACGTGGACCTGATGCTAGCCATCTTACATCATTTGCTATTTTCATCATATCAGCAGCAAGTGCTTTAAGTGAGCCATGTGCAAATACAAGTGCATCATGAGAAGTTAATGCATGGAACTTATTTGGTGCAGTGACAAAATCATGCCCTGTAAGTTCAGTTAATTTTTCAGCAACTCTTTTACCTAATTCAGGGTGAGCATTCAGTCCTGTTCCAACTGCTGTTCCACCAAGTGCAAGTTCACGAACTGCCTCAAGTGAATCTTTAGCCATCTTTTCACATTTGTTAAGCATCTCAACCCAACCACTAATCTCTTGACCGAGTGTAATAGGTGTTGCATCTTGAAGGTGTGTACGACCGATTTTTACTACTGATTCAAACTTAGCTGATTTTTCTGCTAAAGTAGCTTTTAGTTTAGCAATAGCTGGTAAAACTTGAGTTTCAACGGCAATAACAGAAGCAACATGAAGTGCAGTTGGATAAGTGTCGTTTGAAGATTGAGATTTATTAACATCATCATTTGGGTGAATAAGTTTTTCAACTCTAAAATCTCCACCTAAAATTTCAGTAGCACGGTTTGCAAGAACTTCATTATTATTCATATTAGACTGTGTACCTGATCCTGTTTGCCATACCACAAGTGGATAGTTTCCATCAAGCTTTCCAGCTAACATATCATCAGCAGCAGCGGCAATAGCATCTGCTTTTTTTGCATCTAATTTGCCGAGGTCTTTGTTTACTAAAGCTACGGCTTTTTTAAGGTAAGAAAATGCACGAGTAATTTCGTATGGCATAGTCTCTTGACCAATGGCAAAATTTTGTATACTTCTTTGAGTTTGTGCTGCCCAATAAGCATCAACTGGAACCTCGATTGGTCCCATCGTATCTTTTTCTATTCTTGTACTCATATATTACACTCCTGTAAAAAAATTATTTTCTTTTAGTATATTAATACCATCTTCTATAGATTTTACTGAAATTGCGAATTTTTCTTTCGTTTCTTTGTCTAAATCTAACTCAATGATCTTTTCAACACCATTTGCACCTAAAACCACTGGTACTCCAACAGCGACATCAGAGTAGCCATATTCACCATTTAGTACAGTACATGAAGAAACGATTGCCTTAGAATCATTTAAAATAGATTCAACCATATGTGCTATAGCACGACCTGGTCCATAATAACCAGATGTTCCAAGATGTTTTACTATTTCAGCACCACCGTTTTTCGTTCTTTCTATGATACCTTGCATATCTTCTTTAGATACTAAAGAAGTGAGTGGAATATCTCCGACAGAAACCTTACTTGGTAGTGGAATCATATTTTCACCATGATCACCAATCACTAAACTTCCAGTCTGGTTTGATGCATATCCTGTAAGTTTAGAGATTTGATATGCCATACGAGAACCATCAAGTGCACCAGCAAGACCAATTATTCTACTTGAATCCCAACCTGTAACTCGTTTTGTCACATAAGTCATAACGTCAAGTGGATTTGACACACATATAATGATAGCATTTGGAGAGTTCTCTTTTATGTTTTCAACTACCTGCTTTGTGATCTTTGCATTTATCATTAAAAGGTCTGCTCTTGTCATATCACCTTTACGAGGAACACCCGCAGTGACAACAACGATATCACAATCCTTAATATCTTCAGGTTTCTCAGCTGCTGTGATTATAGTTCCCTGTTGGGAGTAGTAAGAAGCTTGAGCCATGTCAATAGCTTTTCCTTTTGCTACTCCCTCCGCAATATCAAAAAGCACTATTTCATGACAAGTGCCCATCATTGCTAGTGTATATGCAGTAGTAGCACCAACAGCACCAGCTCCTACAATTCCAACTTTTCTACTTTTCATTATTTTTTCTCACCTTTTTTTACTTCTTTTAAGTCATCAAAGAAACCATTAGAATACAAAACATCTACCATCTCTTCAACTGAAGCAACAGAGTTTTTAAATCTCGTTTTTTGAAGTGTTTTTAGAGTCATCTCAATAACTTGTTCTGCACCACCAGCACCAAGCATAACAGGAACACCGCTAACTATATTAGAATACCCATAGTCATTATCAAGCATTACTGCACACGAGTGAATCTGTTTTGTGTCTTTTAATATAGCATCTACCATAACAGCTGTTGATTTTGCAGGAGCATAGTAAGCAGAACCATCACCGAGGAGGTTAACGATTTGAGCACCACCATTTCTAGTTTTTTTAACAATGTCTCCTATCTCTTCGGAGTCAAGTAAATCATCAATAGGTACACCTGCTACAGTTGTAAACTTAGGAAGTGGTACCATAGTATCACCATGTCCACCCATTACAGTCGCACGAATCTGCCCTGCTCCATAACCTAGCTTTTCATAAATAAAGTGAGCCATACGAGCAGCATCTAAAATACCTGCCATACCTATAACCCTCTCTCTAGGAAAACCTGTATACTTTTTTGCAACATAAGTCATAACATCAAGAGGATTACTTACAACAATTACTATAGCATTTGGTGCATACTCCTTTATCTCTAAAGAATATGATTTTACTATTTCTGCATTTTTTACAAGGAGATCATCTCTACTCATGCCTGGTGTTCTTGGAGCACCTGCAGTAATAACTACTATCTCGCTATTTATCATATCTTCTGGGCCATTTGCCGCTCTTACAATAGTATGCTCACGTGCAGCATTTGCTGCTTGGGACATATCTAAAGCCTTGCCCCTTGCTACATCTATATTTCTTCCGCGAAGTATAACTTCGTGACATGATCCACGCATAGCGAGTATAAATGCCACAGTAGACCCAAAATTACCCGTTCCGATGACTGTTACTTTGCTTGCCATTGATTTCCTTTGAGTGAATTTTTTAACTTTTGATTTTTAGCTAATCATTATAAATATTAGCTAAAAACGAAAAGTTATAACTCTCTGCAGAACTTCTGCAAAGAGCATAAAGATTAAAACTTTAGACTATATTGTGTCGATAATAGCATTTAAAGTTGCAGATGGACGCATTGCTTTTTCAGCAAGAGCTTCATCTGGGTTAAAGTAACCACCGATATTTTGCGCTTTACCTTCAACAGCTAAAAGCTCAGAGATAATTGTCTCTTCATTTTCAATAAGTGCTGCTGCGACTGAAGCAAACTTAGATGCAAGTGTAGCATTCTTAGACTCAGCAAGTGCTTTTGCCCAGAATTGAGCCACATAGAAGTGAGAAGCTTTGTTGTCTGGCTCACCAGCTTTACGTGATGGTGATTTGTTTTCACCTAAGTATCTATCATTTGCCTCATCAAGTGCAGCAGTAAGAGTAGCTAACTCATCAGAGTTGTTCTTTTTAGCAAGAAATCTTAAAGACTCTGCAAGTGCTAAGAACTCACCAAGTGAATCCCAACGAAGATGACCCTCTTTTAAGAACTGGTCAACATGCTTAGGAGCAGAACCACCAGCACCAGTTTCATAAAGACCACCACCAGCTAATAAAGGAACGATAGAAAGCATCTTAGCCGATGTTCCAAGCTCTAGAATAGGATACATATCAGTTAAGTAATCTCTTAAAACATTACCAGTTACAGCAATAGTGTTTTTTCCTTCTCTAACACGAGCATTAGAAAATTTAGTAGCTTCTTCAACTTCCATAATACGAATATCTAAGCCCTCTGTGTCGTGGTCTTTAAGATACTCATTTACTTTTTTAATCATATTTGCATCGTGTGCACGGTTTTCATCTAACCAGAAGATTGTTGGTACTTTTTCAATACTTGCACGTTCAACTGCAAGGCGAACCCAGTCTTTGATTGGAATATCTTTTGCACGACTCATTCTGTAGATATCACCTTTTTCAACAGTATGACTCATAAGAACTTTTCCAGATGCATCTTTTACTTCCACAACACCATCTTCTTCTACTTCTATAGTAGTAGGATGAGAGCCATACTCTTCAGCTTTTTGTGCCATAAGACCAACATTTGCAACTGAACCCATAGTTGTTACATCATATTGTCCATTTTTAACACAGTCTTCCATCATTGGACGGTAAAAATTTGCATAACAACGGTCAGGAATAACAGCTACACACTCTTCAGTTTTTCCATCTTTGTTCCACATTTTACCACCATCGCGAATAACAACAGGAAGAGAAGCATCAATAATAATATCATTTGAAGCATGTAAGTTTGTGATACCATTATCAGAATCAACCATAGCGATATTGAGGTCACCATCATTTATTACTGATTTAAGTGCTGCTAAGATTTCTTCTTTTTTATCAGAGTTCTCAAGTTTCTTTTCTAAGTCTCCAAGACCCAGATTTGCATTTACACCAAGTTTAGCAAATTCATCTGCATACTTTGTAAATACTTCTTCAAAGAATATTTCAACTGCATGACCAAACATAATAGGGTCTGAAACTTTCATCATTGTTGCTTTAAGGTGAAGTGACCATAAAACACCTTTCTCTTTTGCTTCTATAATTGACTTTTTTAAGAATGCACGAAGTGCTTTTGCTGACATATATGTTGCATCAAGAACTTCTTTATCTCTAGCATCAACATCTCTTAATACTTTTCCATTAAGTTCTATTGTTATGTTTTGTTCACCATTTACTATAATTGATTGTTCATTTTCGTAAAAATCTCCACCACTCATAGAAGTGACATAAGCTTTAGAGTTTTCTGAAAACGGGCGAAGTTTATGAGGATGATTTTGTGCAAATTTCTTTACTGCTGCGGCTGCACGACGATCTGAGTTTCCTTCACGAAGAACAGGGTTTACTGCTGAACCTAAACAAGTAGCATAGAGAGTTGATAAAGCTTTCTCTTCTTCCGTTTTTGGATTTTCAGGAAAGTTTGGTATATCATATCCTTGTTCTTGAAGCTCAGCAATACACTCCATAAGTTGAGGAATTGATGCAGAGATATTTGGAAGTTTAATAATATTTCCATCTGCTTGTTGCACAACATTTCCTAGCTCAGCTAAATTGTCATCAATTTTTTGAGCATTTGTTAATCTCTCTGGGAATTTAGAGATAACTCTAGCTGCTAATGAAATATCACTACTTACTACATCTATTCCCGCAGCTTTAGTAAAAGCATTTACGATAGGTAGTAATGAATACGTTGCTAAAGCCGGAGCCTCATCAATTTTAGTCCAAATAATTTTTGACATATATTGTCCTTGTGAATAATTTTTATCTCATGAATGAATAATTTCATGGAATTTACAAGTTCAATAGTAACACAACTATGTCAACATTGTGCGAGCTTTAAAAAATATTGAGTTTAATTTCTATTTTGTTTCATTTAGTAGCATGTCTTATATTGTATAAATGAGTAGAATAGTTACGTGAAAAATCATGGACTCCATGACTATTTTTCATAAAATAAAGATAATCTGTTTTAGCAGGAAATATAGCAGCTTTTATAGCACTAAAACTCACATTGCAAACTGCAACACTAGGGACACCCTTATATAGGTAGGTATTAAAGATTGATCTATCATTTCGAATACGATATGGTGTAACTTTCATATGAGAATATTTTCCATAGTTCAAACTTCCATCCATCTGAAGTTTCATACCTTTTTTTATTCTATTATAGATTACTGAACTTACTATAGGCATTTCTTGTTTATTTGCAGACTCTTTTTGGATTATAGAAGCGATTGCTACATATTGAAACCATTTTTTCTTATTATATGTACCAAATATCTTCATAGAAAGTGCTTTCATCTTTTCATGTGATACTTTTAGTAGCAGATATACAAGTTCTTTCTCTGTAATTCCTATTGGCATTTTGTATGTATCTGGCACAAAAGCCCCCTCTTTTACTGGGGCTTGATTCGTGTACTCAGAATACAATTTCTTGATGTTTAGATCTAAATTAATCGCTAATTGTCTCAAAAAGACATAAGTTGTTTCACCTGGAATAAGTGTTACATTTTGTAATGCAGCTTTTGCTCGTGTTAGTTTATATAGAAAATCTGCTTTCGTATTGCATGTAGTTCCTATATTTACCCAACCACTTTGTGGAGATCCAATAAAGCGAAGGATTAGGGAGTCAAGTTTACTTACATCATATTTTTTAGCCTGCATTTGTGCTATAATTTGATTAATAGACCCCTCTTTTATATAGAGTACTTTAGGGGTTTTAATTGGCTTATTTAGGTAGTACATGAACGATAACATAATTATTAACATTATCTCTAAAACATATTTTACGATTATTAGCTTTTTTATCTTCATATTTGCAGTACTTTCCATTATTTTTATAATACTTCAAAATGGTCTTTTCATTAATGAGTTAACTATTTCAAATATTCATATTAAGCAATTATACATAAAATGGAATGAAAGAATAGATATTTCACTCCAAGAGATTGATATTCAAGAAAATAGTCATCCAAGTACAAAAAAACTTGATACTTCCAAAGTTAATCAATACTTTACTTTACTCTCAACAACAAAAGGATGGTTTAACTCTTTCATTGTCGAAAAAATTATTTATAAAGATATTGTAGGTTCATTTAAGTATAGAATAGGAGAGAGTGGTTTTTTTCTAGCACACTCTCCAAGTTTAAATATCGATACAACACTAGATTTAAGTCCACAAAGTATTCAACTCACTCTTAATAGTTTCAAAGATGAGAAACAACAAGTCTATATGGATGGCTTTTTGTACTTTGACACAAGAAAAAGTGTACTTTACACAGATCTCCATGCCAAGCTCTCTAATGTTGCTGATTTTACTCTATATACAGTCGCAAGTAACAAAAAGCTTTTTTATAAGCTAAGAAGTAACAAAAAAATACAAGATCTCGAGTATCTTATAAATTTAGCACACTTACCCAATGGTATTCGATACTGGGCATATGATGCTATTACAATGTCCTATGCTACACTCAAAGATATTACAGGATATATAAAGTATGACGACATAAAAAATGCTTATAAAAATATACATGTGCAAGCAACACTTTATGATGCTAATTATACTTACAATCCGAAACTCGATGCTATTCATACTCAAAAAATCGAATTAGAATTTAAGAATGGACTCTTTTCTATACGACCAATGCAAGCCACTTCTTATGGAATGGATCTAGGTAAGAGCTGGGTACTTATTGACTTTACTGCTAAAAAAGAGATATTACTCACACTCTCTCTACTCTTTGATGCTAAACTCAATAAACCTATACTTAAGATACTTGAAGCTTATAAAATAAAACTTCCTTTTTTACAAAATAGTGGGAATGTGGCAACTAACTTGAAGATTGAAGTAGGATTAGAAACTATCTCTGTAAACGCAAAAGGTACATTTTTTACAAAAGAAGCAAATTTTGACTATCTTGGGCTCAATATAGATATCCATAATGCAAGAATACTCTTGGATAATTATGATGTTTCCATAAAAGATATGAATGCAAGTTACCTAGATATTGCCAAAGCAGTTGTAGATGTTAAGTACAATGCGAAGAGAGAGGAAGGAAAAATAGACTTTAAGCTTAATAGCTTTCAGCTACTTGATATTAAACTAGCTCAAGCACTTCATATTACTTATAATATTTCTCCTAAGAAAGATACAATCAATCTAGTAAATTCTAAATGGAACTATCAAGGACAGAGTATCTCTTTAGATAGTGTAGTTCTTCCTTTTAGCTTAGAAACATTAGAGTTAGATATCCCAGCTACTTTAATTACCTTAGATGGGCTTGGAAATGCTTTTGTCTCTGGAAAAGTAAATGTTAAAAGTTTTATCACTGATCTCAATATTGATGTCCTTAACTTTAACTATGATGGTTTTAAGTTAGCACAATCGAATGCTCCACTTCATTTACACTATGAAGATACACTTAAAATAAAATCAGATAGACCTATATACTTCGATGTAAGTGGATCTAGATATCAGTTTAATGATTTTTGCCTTGAACTCAAAGATAATAATCTTTATCTCAAGCATACACTTGTACATATTGGTAAATATATTGAGATGAAAATTTATGCAAAACACAATCTTCAAACAAAAAAAGCACATGTTAGTTTAAATAACTTCATTTTAAAAGATCCAAATACAAAAAAAGTGCTCTATAAGAAAAATAAAATACTTCTTTCCTCTGAAATAATAGATAATATGCTTAAAATATCTTCTCCTGAAATATCATCAAGTTTTATCGCCCAAGATACTGGTTGGCGACTTAATGTCAACTCAATCAGTCATATATCCAAGAACTCTGATTTACTCAAAGAACTTTATATTACAAATGGAGAATTTGTTCTCTTTAAAAATAAAAATGATAAATATACTCGCTTCAAAGCAAAACTCAAATACCCTTATAAAATACTACTTAAAAACGGGGAACCAACAGACCTATATACAGTAAAAGGGAAAATTTATAAAGAGAAGGTCTATCTTAATATTAACGATAAGCTCTTTTTTACCATAAAAGAAGATATGAAAGTGAGAATGAATAATAGTAGTGTCAATATTATAGCCCTTCTTGATGCAGTAGAAAACTTCAGTGCAAAAAAAAATAAAACCAAAAAATCAATAAATATTACGCTTGAAGCTAAAAACTCTTCTCTATATGTTTCTAAAGACCGATCTATACTTTATGATAAATTGAATCTTCAATACTACAATAATATTCTCACAGCACAACTTAAACATGATCAAGGAAAAGCAGGATTAAAACTTAAAAAGAAAACTTTTCATCTTTATGGAAAAAAGTTTAACGATCAGTTTATGAACAAGCTTTTTTCCCTCTCAAAATTTCATGGTGGATCATTAGATTTTTCACTAGATGGGACATTAAGCGACTATACAGGTGTAATATATGTACGTAAGACAACAATGAAAAATTATGCAATTTTAAATAATATACTTGCCTTTATCAATACTATCCCTTCCCTTGCGACTTTTAGTCTTCCTGGGTACAATAAAAGTGGACTTTTTGTAAAACGAGCATTTATCCACTTTAAATCAAAAAACAATAGTTTTAATTTAGAAGATATTTATCTTGATTCAAAAGAGATTAAGGTTGTAGGAAAAGGAACAATGGATCTGCCAACTGATAATATGAATATAATACTTAATCTTAAATCAGACTTAGGAAGTGACTTAGCAAAAGTACCTCTCCTTGGTTATGCTATTCTTGGACAAGATACTATCTCTACAACACTTAAACTAAGTGGGAAGATAGAGAATCCAAAAATACGATCTATGGTAGCCAAAGATATCGTTGTTGCACCTCTTAACATTATAAAAAGGACACTCACTCTTCCATATAAATTGATTCATGATGTAATCGATAAAAAGAAGGAAATGAAATAGAGTATACCCTTTTTATTCGTTTCTTAAAACTGTCAATATGTCTACTTCACTGGCTTTTTTTGCTGGATAATAAGAAGAACCCACTACAATAGCAAAAGCACCAGTTACAATAAGCGTAAAATCGACTACACTTAAGTCTAAAGGCAGTGTAGAGGTTGGGTAAACATCTTTTGGAAGCGAAACTATATCAAAAGTACTTAATATCCAAATACCACTGAGACCTAAAAAAATCCCAGCAGCAATACCACTAATTCCAATAATTATTCCGAGATAAAGGAATACTTTTTTAATCTCTACATTTGTAGTTCCTAAAGAGAGAAGTAGTGCTATCTCAGAGCGTCTATTCATTACGGTCATAAGTAGTGAAGATATAATATTTATAGCAGCTATAAGGATAATAAGCATAAGCACTATAAAAAGTGACATTTTTTCCATCTCTAAGGCTGCGAAAAAGTTAAGGTTGTCCTGCCACCATCCTTTTACAGCTACACTCACAGGTAAGTCTTTCTCTATTTTAAGAATATCTTTACGAGGTTTTGAAGAGTAGACATGTATACCATCGTAGAGATTACTTGGCATATGCATGAGTATTTGCATAGCTTCTAAACTCGTATAGCTGTAAGCTTTATCATATGCTGAGAGACCTGAATCAAAGACAGACTTTATCTTAAACCGTTTTATCTTTGGGGTCATAGAGAACCCACCTGGTTCTACATTGGTAAAAATATACATTAGCTTATCATCTCTATAGAGAGAGAACTCTTGTTTCAAACTCTTACCGATGATAACATCAAATTTTTTAAACTGAGTGTCTTTTATCGCTTTTGCTAAAACACTATTTACCTTCGCTTCATCAGAGAAGTTTACACCAAATAGATAGCCACCTTCTAGTTCTGAACCACTGCGTATCATAACTGAAGACTGGATATAAGGGCTAAAGGTAAGTGTTGGAAATTTTGTTTCTAAATCTATAAGAAGGTCTCTGTTTACTGCACCATAAAATTTAGGTATGATCGTTAATGGGTAGTTCATAGTCGTGAGTTTATTTTTAAACTCTTTATCAAAACCATTCATAAGAGCCATGGCAATAAGAAGCACCATAACACCAAGGGTAATCCCTAAAAATGCGAGAAGTGCTGATAAAAAGATAAAAGGTTGTTCTTTATCAAAACGTAAAAATCTTTTGACGAGGTAAGGTACTATAGATGTTTTCAAGAAGCAAAAATACCTTTTTTGGGACCACTTTTTCCACAGCACTGCTTGTACTTTTTACCACTACCACAAGGACAAGGGTCATTGCGTGCAACTTTTTTCTCTGAGAACTCTTCTAGTTCTACATGACTAAGTTGCATCTGAGCCTCTTGTATCCTCTGTTCTTGTGCTAAACGCTCTGCAACTGCTGCAGCTTCTTCTTCCGCACTTTCTACTTTAAACTGTATAATTTGCAATGTTCTAATAGTGTTAAACTTAATTTCATCAATAAGTTCTGTAAAGAGATTAAAACTCTCTTTTTTATACTCGACCAAAGGATCTTTTTGGTTATAAGCACGTAAACGTATACCCGTTTTCATACTATCCATAGCATAAAGATGATCTCTCCATGCACTATCTAGCTCTTTTAGATAGAACTCTTTTTCGATGTCTTGCTGTATACCATCTTCTAGGATACTCATTTTTTCATCATAAACACTTTTTATAAGAGCAACAACTTTTTCTAAAAGCTCTTCATACTCTAAGCCTTCAACTTCTGTAATAGTAAGCTCATAGTTTATCTTCTCTAAAAGGTGTTCTTTCAGTGTTTCAAGATTAAAGTCCTCTCTTGCTCCACCATCAAATATATCTGAAAGATCTAGGAGATGTACCATATACTCTTGACGTATTTCATTTATCTTTGCATCTATATCATACTCACTACTTAAAAGTTGATTTCTAAACTTATAGACGATCTTGCGTTGCTCATTTGCTACATCATCGTATTCAACAATCTGTTTACGACCCTCATAGTGCATATTTTCGACTTTTTTCTGTGCTTTTTCTACGGCACGAGTCACCATCTTAGACTCTATATACTCCCCATCTTCAACACCTAAACGCTCCATAATAGACTTGATTTTATCTGAGCCAAAAATACGAAGTAGATTATCTTCTAGTGAGAGATAAAACTGAGTAGTTCCAGCATCACCTTGACGACCTGAACGTCCACGCAGTTGGTTATCTATACGACGGTTTTCATGGCGTTCTGTACCTACAATATAAAGCCCTCCAAGTGCACGAACATCATCATTTACTTTGATATCAACACCACGACCAGCCATATTTGTAGCAATCGTTACAGCACCCTTAGTACCAGCAGATTTAATAATCTCACCCTCTTGAGCATGGTTCTTTGCATTAAGTACTGTATGGACTATTTTCTCTTTTTTGAGAACAGCATGTAGAAGCTCTGATTTTTCAATACTTGCAGTACCAATAAGCACTGGCTGACCAGTTTCACTTAACTTTTTAATAGTAGCAATCACTGCCGCAAATTTTTCCTCTTCTGTCTTGTAGATAAGGTCATTGAGATCTTGTCTTGCAATAGGAATATTTGTAGGGATAGAGACAACATCAAGATTATAAATCTGAGCGAACTCTGTCGCTTCAGTTTCTGCTGTTCCTGTCATACCCGCTAGTTTATCATACATTCTAAAGTAGTTTTGAAATGTGATATCAGCAAGAGTCTGTGTCTCTTCTTTTATCTCAACACCCTCTTTAGCTTCAAGTGCTTGATGCAAACCGTCTGAAAAACGACGACCTTCACTGATACGACCAGTAAATTCATCTACGATCATCACTTCACCATCACTGACAACATAATCAACATCAATTTCAAAAATATAGTTTGACTTTAGTGCTTGATCTAGTACATGAGAGAGAGAAGCATTTTCTAAACTAAAGAGGTTTTCTACACCAAAAAGTTCTTCTGCTTTTGTGTTCCCCTCTTCTGTAACAAGTACTATTTTATCTTTCTCATCTACGGTGAAGTGTTTATCTTTAACTAATGCTTTTGCAACTTGGTCTGCACGAACATAGTCTTGCATATTACGATTAGTAGGTCCAGAAATAATAAGAGGTGTTCTGGCTTCATCAATTAAAATAGAGTCAACTTCATCAACGATAACAAAGTTATGCTCGCGTTGTGCCATATTCTCTTTTGTATAACTCATATTATCTCTAAGATAATCAAAACCAAATTCATTGTTTGTCCCATAAGTAATATCTGCGTCATAAGCAGCTTTTTTCTCAGCAGGGTCATTTACAGTTTCTAAAACAGTTCCAACACTATAGCCTAGAAAATTATACAGAGGTGACATCTCATTCGCATCGCGAGAGGCAAGATAATCATTAACAGTAACTAAATGAACACCTTTTCCAGTCATCGCATTCAGAGTAATTGCAAGAGTAGCAACAAGAGTTTTACCCTCACCCGTTTTCATCTCAGCAATTCTCCCCTCATGAAGAGTCATACCACCTATAAGCTGTACATCGAAATGACGCATGCCAAGAACACGCTTACTCGCTTCTCGTGTAATAGCAAAAGAGTCTAAAAGCACATCATCAAGTGTTTTACTTTCATCTATTACTGCAGATTTTAGTGTTTCAAAAGCTGTTTGAAGCTCTTCATCACTCATAGGTTCATATTTCGACTCTAAACTATTGATCTCTTTTACACGTTTGTTATATTTTTTCAATTCGCGGTCATTTGATGTTCCAAAGACCTTCCCCATAAATGCTTGTAGCATTGGCACCCTTATATAAGTTACTATATAGTTTATTATATAGTAAACATGAAATTGCATTTATTTTATCACGTATTACCTAATAAGAAGTATAAATGGATAATTCGATATAATTTCTATTCAAAAAAAAGGATAAACTTGCACAAATTACTTTCATTACTTTTCGCTGTTTCACTTAGTTTCGCAAATATGATACATATTAACTCTTTTGAGGCTGATTTTACTCAAACAATAGTAAACGATAAAAATCACACTCTTACATATCAAGGTCATGTGCTGGCGAGAAAACCACAACTTGCACTCTGGCAGTATACAAAGCCTGTTGAGAAAAGTATCTATATTACACATACTCAAGCAGTTATCATCGAACCTGAGATAGAACAAGTCTATATACAAAATATTAAAAGTAGTTTTGATTTTTTTAATGTTATAAAAAATGCTAAAAAAGTAAGTAGTAACACCTATATTGCAGAGTTTCAGGAGACGAAATATACTATTACGATAAAAGAAAATAGACTCATCTCTATCTCTTACCTTGATGAACTAGAAAATAGAGTTCTTATTGTTTTTTCAAAGCAGGTACAAAATAAACCTATAGATAAAAAAATATTTACTCCAAATATTCCTCTTGATTATGATATTATTAGAGGCTAAGGGAAGGTTTTCCCACATAATAACCTTGTGAATAATCTATTCCTAGTGATTTAACTATTTCATAAATCTCTTCACTTTCTACATGTTCCGCTATGGTTTTAATACCACTCTTTTTTGCAAAGTTTACTATGCTTTGCACTATAAGTTGATGTCCACTGTCGCTGTTTAATTCTTTTATAAAAGTACCATCTATTTTAATATACTCTGCTTCAAGTTCAAACATACGACTATAAGCAGACTTATCCGTTCCAAAGTCATCAACTATTACATGAAAACCTTTGTTTTTTAAGCCTAAAATCTGCTTATCAACTTGAAGCTTTTTATTTACAATGATATCTTCTACTATCTCTAAATGGACACGAGAAGAGGCGATGTTATACTTCTCACATTTATACTCTAAAAATTCTAAAAGATAATTTTCATGTAAATCATGCATACTAATATTTATAGAAAAATTATAATCATTATTCTTAAAAAGTTTAAATGTTTTATCAATGACAGTTTTTGTTATCTGAGTAATAAGACCAACTTGTTTTGCACTCTTAATAAATTTATCAGCATCTATAAGTTTATTATCACTATCCATTAATCGACAAAGTACCTCATAATGTTTTTTCTTTGTATCATCATTTGAGATGATAGGCTGATAATAGGTGAAAATTTTATCTTCATCAAAAGCTTTTTGCAGGATACCAACCCAATAAAGGGATTCACGTTGTTCTTTCATATACTCTGAATAGATATCAAATATTACAATTTGATTGCCACCAAAGAAACGGGCCTCTTTTGATGCAGCTTTTGAGTTTATAAAAAGTTTATTACCTACACCATTATCTATTCCTATAGAAAAAACTATATAATGGGTATGTCCATCAAATTCAATAGGAGACTCTTTAAAAAGTGACTGTATTTGATTAGAGAGAAGTAGAGCCTGATCAACTACCGGATTATCCAGTAAAATAACATATTCATCTGCTGTAATATGATAGAGAGTAGCATTTGTAGGTAAAAAAAGTTTAAGATTATTGGCTGTCTCTTTTAAAAGTTTATTGGCTTTACCCATACCGTATGTTGTATTAACAAAATCAAAATGATCGATATTTAGATAAATAATTGCTTGCTCATTCTCACCAATAGCCTCTTGCAATGCATATCTACTAGGAAGTTTTGTAAGCTCATATATATATTTATTTACATGAACATTTTTTTTATAAATATCTATTTGCTTAGTAAGATTTTTTTCATTGAGCATAAAACGCCCTATACGCTTTCTTTCATACTGTAGATCATTATTAAGTCTTTCTATCTGTGGGCTTAAATACTTTCTTTCATTAGCCTGTTTTGAAAGGAGAACAACAATGGCCTCTAAAAAATCTGCTGTTTTAAAGGGTTTTATCTGTAGTGAAGATATACCAAATCTATAGTAAGAGAGGATTTCATCTTTTGACTTTGAAGCAGTAGTCAAGATAATCTCTTGGTATTTATTAGCAGATCTAATATTTTTTACTAAATTTTCTGTGCTCATTATCTCTGAAGAGGAATCTATAATAACTAAATCATAAGTATGTACTTTTAAGTATCCAAGCCCTAATGTAGCATCAACGGCATCATCGACACGAGCAAATACTTTTTTGAGTCCCGTTGTAATAGTTCTAAGAAAATCTTCGTTTTCATCTATATAAAGTAATGATAATGATTTTGAAAAGGGAAGTAAATCTTTTAACTCAGCCACATTAATATCCTAGAAATATAAGTTTATATTATTGTATCACATTTTTATTAAGTAAGTTTGAAAAAAGAAGGATTTAGAAGAAGGAAGAGTAGATAACACACAAGTGTGTATTATCTAACAGAAATGATTAAACTGGTTTAACAGTTACACCATATTTACTCTCAGCAGTTTCACGTGCTTCTAAGTGGTAACCAGCAATTTCATTGAAGTTAAGATATTTATAAATATCTGCTTCTTTTCCAGCTATCTTAGCAGGAACGATATCCATGTACTCAGCTGGTGTTGGGATACGTCCAAGTTTAGCACATACTGCAGCAAGCTCAGCAGATCCAAGATAAACTTGAGTACCTTTACCTAAACGGTTATCGAAGTTACGAGTTGAAGTTGAGAAAACAGTAGAGTCAACACGAGCAGAAGCTTGGTTACCCATACATAAAGAACAACCAGGAACTTCTGTGTGTGCTTCTATAGCTTTATACACATCATAGTAACCTTCGT
The DNA here is from genome assembly GCA_027082875.1 of Sulfurimonas sp. GTDB lineage: Bacteria > Campylobacterota > Campylobacteria > Campylobacterales > Sulfurimonadaceae > Sulfurimonas. The sequence continues at coordinate 54,329 of JALWTK010000061.1, forward strand.
TAATAAGTTGTTGCTCATCCATTCTAGTTGGTGGAACTATCCAGAACTTCTCAACATTTACAGCAGACTCACCGCGCATAACTTCACCAGCAGCACGATAGTGACCGATGTTTGTCATACAAGAACCTAAAAATACTTCATCAATTTTTGTTCCAGCAACTTCAGATAAAAGTTTTACATTGTCTGGATCATTTGGACAAGCTAAAATTGGTTCAGTGATAGTATTAAGGTCGATGTTAATTACTGCTGCATACTCTGCATCAGCATCTGGTTGCAGAAGAGAAGGGTTTGCTAACCACTCTTTCATTTTTCCAACACGACGAGCTAAAGTACGCTTATCTTCATAACCATCTTCAATCATAGACTCTAAAAGTACAACATTTGATTTTAAATACTCTTCAATCGGTGCAGTATCTAAAAGAACTGTACATGCAGCAGCAGAACGCTCAGCAGCTGAATCAGAAAGCTCAAATGCTTGTTCAGCTTTAAGTTGGGGAAGTCCTTCTATCTCTAAAACACGTCCAGCGAAAATATTTTTCTTTCCAGCTTTAGGAACAGTTAAAAGACCATCTTGGATCGCTTGGTAAGGGATCGCGTTTACAAGGTCACGAAGAGTGATTCCAGGTTGCATCTCACCGCTAAATCTTACAAGAACAGACTCAGGCATAGTAAGTGGCATACTTCCAGTTACTGCAGCAAATGCAACAACACCAGAACCACCAGGGAATGAAACACCAAGTGGGAAACGTGTATGGCTATCTGCACCAGTACCAACAGTATCAGGAAGAACCATTCTGTTTAACCATGAGTGAATAACACCATCACCAGGACGAAGAGCAACACCTGAACGGTTAGAGATAAAGTCTGGAAGTGTGTGGTGCATTTTTACATCAGATGGCTTTGGATATGCCGCTGTGTGACAAAATGACTGCATAACTAAATCAGCATTGAAACCAAGTGCAGCAAGTTCTTTAATCTCATCACGAGTCATAGGACCAGTTGTATCTTGAGAACCAACTGTACTCATCTCAGGCTCTACATACATACCAGGACGAACACCTTTCATGCCAGAAGCCTTACCTACCATTTTTTGTGCAAGTGTGAAACCTTTACCAGTATCAGCAGGTTGCTCAGCCGTTAAGAAAATATCAGTTGCAGGTAGACCTAAACAAGCACGAGCCTTAGAAGTTAGACCACGACCAATGATAAGTGGAATACGACCACCAGCACGAACTTCATCGGTAATAGTGTTAGGGTTAAGTTTGAAAGTTGCTATGCACTCACCATCTTTGTGAGCCTCACCTTTGTAAGGGTAGATAGTAATAATATCACCAGTTTCCATTTTAGAAACATCAAGCTCTAAAGGAAGTGCACCAGAATCTTCACAAGTTGCAAAGAAAATAGGAGCGATAGTGTTACCAAGAACAACACCACCTGTACGTTTGTTAGGAACACCATCGATGTCTACACCCATGTGCCATTGTACAGAGTTTACACCTGACTTACGGCTAGATCCAGTACCAACAACATCACCAACATAAGCAAGAGGATTCCCTTTTTTCTTAAGTTCTACAAGAGTTTCTAGTGGATTTTCCATTCTATTTACAAGAAAAGAGTTTGCATGTAAAGGGATATCTGAACGTGTGAATGCTTCAGATGCTGGAGAAAGGTCATCTGTATTTGTTTCACCAGGAACTTTATAAACAGTTACAGTAATCTCTTCTGCAAGAGCATCTTTTAGCGTAAACCACTCAGCATTTGCCCATGAAGTCATAACTTCAGTTGCTGCTGCATTTCCAGCCTTGTGTAATTCTTCTACATCGTTAAATGCATCATATACTAGAAGTGTCTTGTTAAGTGCAGTAACTGCCTCTTTTACAACAGCTGCATCAGAAGATGAAAGTGCATCAATCATTGGCTTAACATTGTAACCACCAAGCATCATTCCAAGCATTTCAACTGCTTTTGAAGGTGTAATAGCTGCAACTGTTACATTACCTGCTGCTACATCATTTAAAAATGCCGCTTTTACGTATGCTGAGTCATCAACACCAGGTGCTACACGATTTCTAAGTAAATCAAGTAACTCATCTGTACAGTCCGCTTTGATAAGCTCTATTAACTCTGCTGTTTGTTCAGCAGAGAGTGGTAATGGTGGAACACCAAGTGTTTCACGCTCAGCAACATGTGCTTTGTAATCTTCTAAAAATGCCATTGTCATTCCTGTAAATTTAATTTTGATGATTATATCTAAAGAATAGGTAACGGAGAGAAGAGTGCTACAAATAGAAACACCATTAGTTAGTCTATCTGTTTTTATGTAGAAAATAGTAACATTTAGAGTTTTCTCAATTTTATCTCTTGAAGAATGATAGATTTATCTTGCCCAGAATAGTTTCCCTGCAACCATAATAGATAAGAGTCTGGAAGTTCAGAGTACTGCATACCTTTGTACTGACCAAACCCTACTCTAGGTTTTTCTTTTCTTACAATAGGATTATTGCTACAATTCACATCTAATGAAAGTGAGTTTATAAGTTTCACAAACTCGCGATATTCCATTCGTTTTTGAACACTAAAGGTATAAGTGCTAAAGTCAAAAATACCTTTGCGCTTTTGTACAAAACTCTCTATCTCTTGAATTTGTTCTACACAAAGTGACTCAAGATTTGGAATATGTACTGAAAATGAATTTTTAAACGAGGTAAAAACGAAAGATGCTTTAGCCACTACAGTATCTCTCTTATACCTTTAGCATTAGGAGCAGAGAGTACACCTTCATTTTCTAGTTGTTCTATAACACGGGCTGATCTATTATATCCTATCTGAAGTTTGCGTTGTAGATAAGATATAGATGTTTTTTTATCTGTTAATACAACATTTTTTGCCTCTTCATATAGCTCATCCAGTTCTTCATAAGACTCTGAACTTCCAGTACTTACACTATTTTGAGTTTCTTCAAGTAAAAAACTTTTATCATAGTTTGGTTCTCGTTGTGCTTTAATAAATTCTACTATCTTGTCAATCTCCTCTTCTGTTGCCCATGGGGCATGTAAACGCACAAGTCCAGTGGATCCAGGAGGAGTAAAAAGCATATCACCACGTCCTAAAAGTGACTCAGCACCCATCTGATCTAAGATGATTTTAGAGTCTATCTTCTGCCCTACTCTATAAGAGATACGAGAAGGAAGATTTGCTTTAATGAGACCAGTTACAACATCTACAGATGGGCGCTGTGTTGCTACTATAAGGTGAATACCACAAGCACGAGACTTCTGTGCAAGTCTTGCAATAGAGATCTCTACATCCTTACCACTTGTCATCATAAGGTCTGAAAGCTCATCGATGATAACAACTATGTAAGGAAAAGATTCTCCACCAGTTTTTTTCATCTTTTCATTATAGTTTTCTATATTTTTAGTTCGTGTATCTGCCATAAGTTCATAACGGCGCTCCATCTCTGCTACCATGTTGTTTAGAGCAGCTATTGCTTGTTTTGGTTTTGTAATCACTGGTGTTAATAGATGTGGAATATCATTGTAGCTTGAAAACTCTAGCATTTTTGGGTCTATCATGAGTAAACGCAGTTGATCTGGGGAGTTTTTGTAAAGTAGTGAAAGAATCATACCGTTAATACCAACACTCTTACCACTTCCTGTAGTTCCAGCAATAAGAAGGTGTGGAAGTTTTTTAAGATCTGTAACAAAAGGCTTACCAACGATATCTTTTCCCAAAACCATAGTCAAAGGTGAAGAGGAGTCTTTAAAGAGCTTATCATCTAAGATCTCACGTAGGTAGATAGTATCTACAGTTTCATTTGGTATCTCTATTCCTACAACATCTTTTCCAGGAATAGGAGCTTGAATACGAATAGTTTCAGCTGATAGTGCCATAGCAAGATCATCTTGTAGACCAAGTATCTTACTTACTTTTACATTTGCAGCTGGCTTAAACTCAAAGGTAGAAACAACAGGTCCTGTATAAGTACGAACCACATCTCCATCTATCTTAAAATGTGCAAGTTTTTCTATAAGATAGCGGATTTTATCATCAAGTTCTCCTTCATCTACACTCTTAGTTTTTTTAGGTGGCTTTTGTAAAAAATCTACAGATGGGAGTTTAAAGTTTTTTGGTTTTTCAACTTTACCTGTATCTATGTCAGCAAGGAGCTTTGCATTTTCCTCTAACTCTTCTACTATTATGGCATTCTTTTGCTCTTTTACCTCTTCTACAAGATCTAAAATATTTGTAGTTCTTTTCTCTTTTGAAGTTTCTTCTTTACGAAGATAAGCAGGTTTATCAATTTCAGCTTCTTCAACTATTAACTCTTCTTCTTTTTGCTCTTCTAAACTATTTACCTCTTCTAGGTCAGCACAAATTACTTCTTCCTTCGGGCTAGATTCATCTATAGAAACTTCAATAATCTCTTCTACTTGAGCTTCTTGATAAGTGATCTGCTTTTTCTTATTTGATAACATACTCTTTTTCTTCTGTGATAGATATCCAGAAAAAAGTGAAAAAATTTCTGAAGCACTTTTATCTAAGATAATAACAATGGAAATAAGTGTGATAATCGCCCAAAAGACCCATAAACCAAAGTAGCCAATGTAAGGACTTAAAAAGTCTACAAAGTCTGCACCAAACTTCCCTCGAAGTTCATCACTAACAAGAAGCCCTTGAGCAAGTAAAAAAGAGAAAAATATTAAAAATGTAGCAATGCTTAGCTCTGCTTTTCGAAAATCAAAGGTACTGTTTTTGTATAAGAAATAAAGAGGAAGTAGTAGTCCAAAGAGATACACAAATGAGAGATACCCAAAGTAAAGCTGGTTAAATGCAGAGAAACCAACCCCATAGCTTCCCATAAGTTCACTGTCACCTAAAAGAGTAGAAAATCCGAGGTAAACTAAAAGTCCTGTAACTATAATAAAAAAAGTATCTTTCAAATCAATGTATCCATAATAATAAAATTTAAAAGAAGTATAGCCAAAAATGTTCCAGAAAGGATTTTTTTGGCAATTTGTAATATTTTTTACATATTACATGTAATTTACTAGGCTCAATTGTGAAACTTTACTCACAGTTGATAGCATTGCTTTATAATTAAGTGTTAACTGTGAAAGTTTTAAAGAGGATTCTGCTAGATCCGTATCTATGACAGAAGAGCGAAGACTCATTGTCCCCACTTCTAATATCTGTGTACGTTCAAGAGAAGTCGAAAGTGTGTTTGATTGAGCACCTGCAACAGATTGTGTTCTAAATACATGATCTTGTAAGTCATCCATCATTACAATTGCATTTTGGATGCCTACATTACGGATTGTAGTATCATTAGCATCCGGTTTATTATTATAACTTTCAACACCTTGAATCATATCATTTATCGTTTTAAAAAAATCTGTCTTAGGATCTCTAACAGTGATAGCATTATTAGCATTAAATGAGGCAAAAGCAGCTTTATTTGAACTAAAATCATCACTTTTTGTATCATAAAGAGCTATAGAAGCCTTTGTAATAGGTTGTGTCAAATCTTTAAACTTCATTTTGCCATCATACGTTAATTTTGTTATACCTGAGGTTGTTGCATTTTGAACTGCCGCATGATAACTATCTGCATCATCTGATGCTGGAAAACTACCAGTGACTGCCATATTCGTAACATCCATAAGCTGCTGGTATGTCATTTTATCAGGGTCTACTCGTGTCCCATCAACATTATAAACATGATAATCTGTTCCATTTAGAGTAAATTTCACACCACCACCATCATTGTTTGCACCTGACACTGGTTCAAAACTAATCTTCCCGTCGTAAATATTCCCAGTAATATCAGATCCAGAAAGAGTTAATTCTTCACCTGCTATAGTGTATGTTTTAGGAGTTGTTGATGGTGTTATTTCTGTTTGTGTATCTACTACTTCAGAAAGTAAAGTATTAGGTTTTGCAAAAGCATTACGGTCACCATCTGCAATAGTATCTACTACCTGCCCATTTAATGATGCAAAATGTGAACGTTTCATTACTTGTGGTATACTAGAAGTTAAAGAAGCACCATTTTTTGTGAAATTTGCTCTATCATACACAATACCTTCTATATTTTTCGCTGCCCCAGATGCAGGATTAAGACCTGATTTCATAAATTCTTGTACAAATAGATTTCCATTTGGAGGATATGTGGTTTCCCCTCCATCAAGATTATCTATATCTGTAACATCTGCTGCGCTGCCTCCACTATAATCAACTGCCCCAACTATATGAAAATCTAATTTACTAGAACCCTTAATTTTGTCAGCGACGGTTATCTGTCCACTACTATTCATAGATACATTTACTGTTCCCGAACCATACGAAGTTTCTATTTGATCAAGTAAATCTTGAACTGTAGCATTGCTAGCAAGTGAAAATTTTTCTTTTATTGATGTACCGTCACTCTTTGTTCCACGCATATAAAAGTAATTTGTATTTATTGTTGATGTGTCCTTGTCTTTATCGCCCATAAGGTCATCAAGAGTACTTGTATTTGTAAAAGTATTACCAGTTACGAGTGCATTATGCACTACATTTGTTGTAATTTCTCTCTTCACACTGGACTCTTCTCCTAAAAAAAGTTCAGCCCCTGTAATATTATATTTTTGCTGATTATTAGAACCAACAAAAGCTTTCATATCAATATCATTACCATTATAACTACCATCTGCAGAGATAGGTTTTACACTTACAGCTGAGCCAGAAAAAAGGTACTGCCCATTTATTGAAGTGTTAGATAAACTCTTAAGATTCTCCTCTATCCCTCGAAGCTCTTTGACAATTGCATTTCTTGAGGTGTTATCATTTGTATCATTTGCCGCTTGAACAAGAAGTGTACGCATTCTATTCATATTATTTGTAAACTCATTCATAGCGACATCAGTTTGATTGGAAACCTTATACCCACTTTCAATACTCTTTTTTGTCTGTCCAATAGTAACCATTTCATTATCAAGACGCATTGTTTCAGTAAAAGTACGCACATCATCACTAGCATACTGAATCTTCAATCCAGAGGCGATTTGCTTGTTTACATCAAAAAGTTCTTTATTTAACTTTGAGTTATTATTACCAAAAATATTATTGTAGTACATACTCTGTGTAACTCGCATAGTGCACCTCCCGATAAATTCTTTTGTATCTTATCATTTTATTACTAAAACACCAGCAATAAAAGTTCCATACACACATATCGACACTATGTTATTTACTTTTAAGTAAGATATGACTATTATTCTACTAGTTTATTATTCGCCAGAGTGATGGAATGGTATACATAGCGGATTCAAAATCCGCCGCCGCAAGGCTTAGGGGTTCGAGTCCCCTCTCTGGTACCACAATAAAATTAACTTTCAAACAAATACTGCTACACTAATAACAGAATATTACAAATCATGAAGTATTCAAATGAGCTGGAAACTACAAATTTAGATAAGCCTTCATCTATGGTCTTAACTCTTTTATAACTTCTTTACTTTCCATTGGAATTGTCACTATTTTTTTAGCGTTTAAGTTCATCTTGTTTAAATCTACCATTTTTATCTGTGAGTTGTTATACACACGGAAGTAAAACTTTTTCGCTTTAAGATCACTTGCACTTGTCCATGTTGTGAAATCTGCTACAATATTTCCATGTTTATCTTTATGTGCTTCTCTTGCTGAGCCCTTAGGAATGTCAAAATTATTTAAAATATGAAATGCCTGAAGAACAGTCTCTCTTCCATTGAGTGTTGGGACACATGAATGTGAAAAAGCAACTGCTCTTACAAAACGTGCAGGTGGTGTAAAATCACCAGGCATACCTGTTAAACCAGCACCTAACCCAAAAGGTTTCAATTCAACTCCACCAACACTTCTAGTTTTTGGTTGCACTGCACCTAAGTTTGGATAGTTACGAAGGTTTGTCATCTGCCAATCAAATGAAGGAGAGTTTGTTATAACACCAAGAGGATTATCAAAGACATTGAGTTTCCCTTTGAGGTACTCGATAACTATACTTTTACCTTTGGCATCTGTAACTATAAAGTGTACAGGTGGTACAAATCCCCATGCCTTAAAAACGACAGAGGGAACTATGATTTGATGGATATGTTCTTTTACTTCCTCTACTGTTGCAAAGTTTTCAAGTAGATATGAACCTAACTCCCATGGTGCAAGTGTATTTTTTGCATCACTTTTTTTATAGGGCATATACACGGCTGTCGTTGGATGATAAAAAAGTCCCATAGATAAACCTTTTTCATTAAAACCATCAAAAATCCAAGGAACACCAGCACCATTTGCACCCACAGAAGCATACTTAGATCTCCACCGCTTTCCATTTCGACCATCTGGTGTCATCCCTTGGCGTTTGTATCCACGAGGCACTACTATAACATTTGACCCCATATCTACTTCAAACTCTAAGGTACGTGCATGAATAACACTTCCATCTTTTGCTGTTAATGTGATTCCCGTACAAGCCTCACTTGTTGTTGCTAATAATATTGCTGTTAGAGCAATGCTTTTTATATATTTTTTAAACATTTTTTATCCTTTTATTGTTCGTGTTTTACTAAACTACTATAACTCTTTCCATGATAAACTACACCTAAAACTTTTATATCTTTTATGTGCATAGGTTTTACTTTAAGAGGATTCTCTGCAAGTAGTGTAAAGTTAGCAACCTTACCCACCTTGATAGAGCCTAAACTTTTCTCAAGACTCAATGTTCTCGCTGCGTTTATCGTGATACCTTTAAGTGCACTGTACACATCTATTTTTTGGTCTTGGGAAACAAAATTTCCTCCACTTGTCATACGGTTTACTGCTGTCCATGCAAGAGTCAGTGGCTCTAGTGGTGCCATTCCAAAGTCAGAGTGTAGAGAGAAAGAGATATTTCTATCGAGAAGTAACTTCATAGGTACCATGTTTTCTGCACGCTTTTTACCAAGTCCATATTGTGAATATTTATCTGTTAATGCCCATAAATAGTAAGGATTCACAGAAGCTTCTATACCTAACTCTTGCATCTCATCAGCTTGTGCAGCAGTAAAGTAACCAAGATGATGCAGAGTTAGTTGATGATTTTTACGAGGATGGCGTTGCATCATTTTACGAGTGATGTCAAGACAACGCTGTATGCCTAAATCACCATTAGCATGAATATGAATCTTATAACCCTTATCCCAGTAAAAGTTCATCTGCTCTTCAAAAAGCTTCAACGGTGTCATCCACTGTCCCTTAAAACCATCACTATAGCCACCCTTCATCTGCATTGCGAGTGAGTAGATTGCACCATCAGCATAAAGTTTTACCTCTTTAGGGAGCATTTTAATGTTCTTCGTATTGTACTTGGAAGCTTTCTCCATCCACTCATAAGCTTTTTCGTTTGAGTTGCCATTTGCATTATAGAGTTGTGTACCATTAAAAACATTGTAGACATCATAAGGAGGATTCTTCGCCATCTCAGATTTGAGCATGCTATATTCCATTTTAAAGTTAGACTCGGGAAATCCTTGTTCTGCTACTGTTGTAATACCATTTTGTGTAATAAGTATACTCATATCATGCAAACCTTTTTTATAACGTGTAGGGTTAATTAAATAAGGAGCAATACGAGGTACAAGTGCTAACCAACCACCTTCAAAGAAATGTCCACGTTTAAATTCAACTTGAGTGTTTCCTTTGTAATCTTCTTCTTTGACCTTCATCAGTTTTATAGCAGCATCATTAAGGAAAGCTTCATGAAACGAGCGGTGAATAACTACTACAGGTATCTTGGGGGCAAGTTTATTAAGCATATCTCTGTTTAGATCGCCATGCCATAGTTGGTGATAACCCCAGATAAAAAGAACACTATCTTTTTTACCATACTTTTCGATACTCTCTTTAAGTCGAGCAAGATAAGCTTTATGCCCTGAAACACCTTTTTTTAGTCCATCAGGAACATCCCAATCATGTGGTGCAACGATATCTCCACCTAAAATAATAGCAGCGATAGAAGGATGCACATGAGGCTCGATGAAGCCCGGCATCATAGTCTTACCTTGAAGGTCAATTCCTACTGTTTTTCCAGAGAAGTTCTTAAATGCAGTAGCTTTTTTCCCTGCATAAATAATTTTTCCATCCCTAGTGATTACTGCTTCAACATATTTTGGTTTATCCCCATCCATAGTTAAAATATCACCACCATAATAAAGAGTTTGAGTGGGCTCTTTAGATGATGTAAGCTCACTCTTTTTGAGAGTAGACCCAAAAAGAGTACATCCAAAAAGAGCTATTGCAACTACTAAAGAAAATTTTTTCATCTTATAATTTACCAAATGGGTTTTTAATAATAAAGTTTGCTTGTATCATAAGTGTATCTTCTGACTTTATATAATCAGGGGAAACTATTGCTTTTTGATATTCAGCCATAAGTTGAACTGGCATTGGCCCTATTTTTACCATTTTTCCTACACCAAATGCTATAGGAAGAGTAAGTTTGTTACCACTTTTAGCATTCCAGTTTACTGTAATATGTGGACTTGCACGAAGTTGCCATGCTTGAGGAAGGTTGTAAATGATAAAGTACTGAATATCAGTATGGTTTGCCATCTTAACGCCATCTGTTCCATCATCAGCTACACCCCACCAGTGCTGTATGTGTGTTCCTACAGTCCAATCTTCATTAGCATAAAGTGCTAAAGCAGTTGGCCCTACTTGGTACTGATGAGAAGCTACTGTTTTATGTTGTGATGTTGGAAAGATAAATGTTGCCCCTATACCATAAGACCACCCTTTCATCTTCACTACACCTACACCCATAGGTAAAATAAGATCACCAAGTTTAGCTTCTCTATCTGTACCAAAAGCTATAGCATGTCCAGGATTATCAACACGAGTACCATGACCAGTAGGTGCATCAATATATGTAAATACAGGGCGTGCAAATGCCGTCATACCATTACTTAAAGGAATAGGTAATACTGGTTGAAAAAGTGTTGTATTTATATGATCTTCACCAGATACATTATAGCCAGCAACATTTGTATCAGCTTTCACTGTTGTATAGTTGTTTTGAAACGAAAGGTTCCAAATCTGAGCAAGAGGATTTGACATCTCTTTAGAGAGTTCTTCCATCGTTTTTTCTTTTGCACTAAGGGATGTTGCTAATAGTGAAACAGCTACAAACCCGCCTAAAAGTGTTTTTTTCATTTTTATTTCCTTCTTTTTAGAATATAATATTTTAGCATAATAATATCACTTCTTTATTACTTATATTGAGTCATTTACTTCTACTTGAACTTTCACCTCAACAGTAGCATCATTTGAAGATGTATAAACATCAAAAGTTTTACCATCTTCAGTCACTTGTCCACTATCATTTTTCACCCATTTATCTGCTGCATCAAAGTCTACATTATCTGCTGTATCACCAAGTATTTTAAGGCAATTATTACTATCTGTTACATCTATAACATCACTGAGTGTTAAGTCAGTTACAGTGTGATCACCAACAACACTATAGTCAATAGTTTCAACATTGCTTACCTTAGAGAAATCGACCTCTTTTGTATCAAAGATAATCAGTCTATCATCCCCAAAGCCTGCGTTAATACTTTTCGTATCGTTATATCCAAGTAGGTCATCACTTGGTGTGGCATCTAAAAGAGCATCGCCTATCACAGCAGCACCATTGATAGTGATATGTGCTCCTTTAGCACTCTCATACTCATCTGTAGTACCTACTTGAGCCCAGACATCATCTGGATCTATTGTACTATTTGCAAGAGATACACTATCTCCACTATCACTATTGATTATTACTGTATTATTTGCATCACTCATCGCTTCAACATCTGTTGCACTGATGTTTACATTATGATTACCATGCTCTACAAGATCAAGTACTTCTATATTTTTTGTAAGTGTATCATCTAGCGTTGTAAAATCTATAAGCTCTTGAGAGTAGTCAAAACCAAAGACTAAGGTGTCATTTCCACCAAATCCATCATTACCATTTGTTTTATCAAAAAAGAGTGTATCATCTCCCGCTGTGCCATCTTGCTGTGTTATATTCACGTTAAATGTTGCAGAAGCTGGTGTCGCAAAAGTATCCGCATTACTTAACTCTTTTGCCACTACAGTTGTAGTTACATCTCCTGAGAAGTTATTTTGTATAAAAGTTAAATCAGAGAGATTAGTATAGTTTATCTCTTTAGCATCGATAGTGTAGATATCATTTGCTTTGTCATATGTCACATAACCTAGATCTATCTCTTTACCTGAGAGTTTAAAGACAGCATCAGCTCCTAATCCAGCAAGAGTCACTACTAACTGTTCTGACTTATCTGTATCTATCACAGTTGTATTAAAATTTAAAGCGATATCACTTCCCTCTACTCCACTTGCGTTTGCAGGAGTGATACTTACACTATCTGCGATAGCATTTACAGTAACAAGTACAGGTTTTTCATTAAAAACTATGACACCCATATCATCTACTCCTACCTTGACACTCATGGCATCTATCACATCCCAAAATGGTTGAGGAAGAGTGCTTTCCCCTCCCACGTTTTCAGGTGGACGCAACCAGACCTTTTCCCCAGGTGGAATAGTGAACTCTACAAACCCAAAGGCATCGACACTCACAATATTTGCTGCACTAAGACTAGATGTATCATCCCCATAGAAAACCAGATATCCATTTGGCACATGACCAACAACAAGAGTCGAAAGTGTCTCCGTAGGGTCTACCAAATTTGTAATCACATCAAAAGAGTCCCCACCTGCAGTAAGTAGTTCGATATAGTTATCTTCATTTCCATCAAATGTAGCATGTGTTATGTTGAGTGCTGCAGCAACAGGATTGACATAAAAATCAACATATCCTTTTTGAAAAGAAGCACTAGCAGAGCCTTTTTCTTGTACATTTGCGGCGTACTCCAGTTTTACATCACCTGCAAGATACTTGCCTCTCTCATTTCCAGAGCCATCATCTCTAAAGTCATAAAGCTCAAAAACAACACTATCTTTATTTGCTTGTGTAACGGTTATACTATCCCCTACTTTGAAATCAGAAGTTACCGTATTACCAGAGGAGTCTGTATATGTAACCTTTGCGTCCATACTCTCCCCGGCACTATTATCCACACTTACATTTGTAATAGTTATGTCATCTCCAGAGACTACAGTTCCATAAGGTGAATCCACAGAAGAGATGTTTATGCCAGTAATAGCAACTTTGCCATTTTCCTGTGCATGAAGTACACTGTTGCCATCCTCATCTGTAAAGATAAGCGTCTCATTAAGATCAAAGTCATCTGTTACTGGCTCTACATTACCACTATAGTCAAGACTTTGAACATCGCTAAAACCATTATTTGCATACGTTGTGAGTGTTGTGCTAAATTGTAGCGGACCTTCATTAAAGACACCACTTGTATCGCCTGAAGGATTTGTCTGATCATGGTTTTGGTTATAGTCTTTATTTGGTGTAATGATGAGATTATCAAGGGCTGTTTGAATATTTGACTTTCCATCCCCTTGGTAGGTCCAAAAAGTTGTTCCGGTGCTACTATCTTCATTCCATCCAGTACCAGAGACAGTTGCGTTTGCTAAGCCCTCTAGTGTTATAGAAAATCTTGTTACTGTAACCGATGTCCCATCAGCAATACCAGCTATACCATTATAAGTTCCAGTTCCAGCTCCTACTGTGCTATCATCCACACTAAAGTTTACCAGTTGCCCTAAAGCGATAGGAGTATCTTCAACTATGACACTCTCATTACCAGTAGTATCCCACTCTAAAATATCCATAGGAATATCTTGAGTATCTGTAGGCGAGAATCCTGTATCGGACAAATGTATAGAGACACTATCTGCAGTTGTGGCTGCTCCACCATCTTGGTTGATAAAAGAGACAGTAATATCACCGCTTATTTCATGTCCTGCTGTATTATCCCCACCTATTGTGAGTCCTAACTCATAAGAAGTACCATCACCATCTATTACCATAGGATCACCATTTGGGTCTGTAGGATTTTCTACATACCATATCCCTGTATATTGTCCAGGATTATTTGGATCTTCTATATCCCCAGCATAGTATCCACCATCTATAGATATACCTTTAGGTACACCTTCTATTTTCAGTTTTATGATCTGTTCACTTCCATCATCATCTGGAGTGTTTGGTGTATTTGGAGGATTAGTGATATCTACTTCATTTGGCATATCTACACCAGCTATATCTACAGTGAGCATTAAGTCTGTATTTTTGACAACATTTATACTTATATCATCTTCTGCATTTTTCACAGCACTATCATATGCATCTGTAACAGATGAGGAGAGATGTGCACTATCGACATCTGTTGTTGCATTAATATCATCTGTAATAGCATGAAGATTTATGCTATATACCTTATCTACTACTGGACTAATATTTGCGATGGTTTGTCCATCAGGCAGGTCAATATAATCTATAAGAGTAAGTTTTACATTTACATCTGTATCAGTAGATGTACCTAAATCTGCACCATACTGAATATAAAGATGTGTCATCTGCGACTGATCAAAATAGTAATACTCAAGCCCTCCAAGAGTAACTGTTGTAAAGGTAGTTGTCACTTCATTATATTTTGTAGAGCCATCATCATAAAAGAGTGTAAACTCTTTATTTGTAATATCATCAGCCTTAATCCAAAGATCATGAAGATGTTCTGGGTTTCCATTGTCATCAGGAAGTGTTGCTGCAAAACCGATGTATGTACTCTCTAGTACATCTTCATTGACATCTAATGACTCCAGAGGTACTGTTGTAAGATTTTCTGCAACTGGTGTTACAAGGACTTTTATGTTTTGAAGAGGGTTCTCTTTTGCATTACCACTTGTTTCACCAGAGATAAACTTCACATCAAAATCAACTTCTCCACTAAAATGTTTAGGTGTTGTTATCTTCACATCTGTAAGCTGTGCGAGTGTAAAACTCCAGACTCGAGAAGTTCCACTCCCTCCAATGAGAGAAGCCCCACTCACATCAAAGTCTGCTCCTAAGTTACTCAAAGTGATGGTCACATTTTCACTTGCTACAGAACTATCACGAATAGGAGATATATCTATCTTGTTTGAATAAATATTATCATAGGAGTCTATACTAGAAGGGGAAACAAAAAGTTCACTTAGTAAAATCTTAGCCCCTACTCCACTAGATGCACTATCCTCTTTGACAACCATATTGTAGCTGCCACTACCATCAAGTTTTTCATCTATACTAAACTGATCACCACTTGTTATTGCACTCTCTTGTGCCACATCAAATGTTCTTAGATCAGTAAAGACAACCCTGTCTGCATCTGCAGCAATACTAATGTCTACATCTTGTTCTGCAGAGAGTGGTCCAACGACCTCCACTACTGTACCATCAGCAAGTGTAGCCGTATCTATAGTCTGAGAGCTTGCTTTGAGGGTAATATCTACATCAGAGTTGTGCGGAGGGATGATCTTTGCACTTATAGAAGCATTATAATCCTCAAGCTGTGCCTTATATGTTCCATCTCCATTATCCGTAATAGTGATCCCATCGCTAACAAAATCAGTTCCAGAGTTTGCATAGATGATATGTCCTTTATAGTAAAGAGCTGCATCTTCGGGAATCTTATCGAAGAAGACACGGAACTTTTCACTTCCATCGCTATCAAGAGAAAAAATAGTCGCTTTTATTTCAATACCATTTTGAGCAGTAATAGCATTAATACTTCCATCCGATAATCGTCCATCATCTTCATTACCTGTACTTTGAGATATATTTACATTTGGATTGTCATCGACAACAGGTGTTACATTTATAGCAAGTATAGAGTGATGTGACTCTTCTACACTTGATTTTACACCTGTATCTTCATCACTATCTTGCGTTCTGACAAAGGTATCTACCTCAAAGGTGCCCCCATAGTTAAAAGGTGGTTTTATTTCTACTGTATTTATATAAGCAAGTGGTACTTCCACCTCTTCGTTATTTGAAAAAGTTTTTTCTATGTCCTGTGTGCCATCATTATATTTGATCACTGCATTATCTAAAGAGATGACATTTCGTCCAGCATCAAGTCCAAGAAGGTTTGTAAAAACAAGCATCGTACTCTCTGAGCCATAAGGAGTAAGGCTACTATCATCTTCATTTGTCACAGCTAAAGTAAATCCAGCATCTGCAGTATTGAGATTAAAGTAGGTGTCCTCCTCAGCAAAGGCACTATAGTAGTGATTGTTATGTATGCTTACATCTGCACCACTTGGATCAGCTGAGTCACTTCTGTCTGTTTCTGTAACAGCCAAGACCTCTATGCTTATAGGGACTGGGGATGTGGTTCGTGTATCTGTATTTGCAGCACCATCATCATCAAAATCTTTAAGCTCCATACTCACTTGTAGGACTATATCACTAGAGGAGTGTGCCGGAGGAAGTATTTTATACCCCTCTATAGCACTAAGGTCTCCTGTTGGTGTCTGGAGAGTGAAGCTATCTACTGCTCCACTATTATTCTCATGTACTAATGTACCACTAGCATCATAAATCTTTGCACCATCTGGTATATCGCCAATACTCACAGATATAACTTTTTCTAGTGGTGTGTCAAGATTTGTAAAACTAAGATTCATATCTATTAGTGTATCTTCATTGCCACTTGCTCCACTTGAACTTACTGTTATATCATTTGCAACTGGTACTACTATAGCATCTACATAGTCACTAGCACTTTTTACTACATCTGTAGCTGGTGTTGAGTCTGTATCTGTATCATGAACATTAACAGTAACTTTAAGATCTGTTATATCTGTAGAGTCATTAACTGGTGTCATGATATACAGAGGATTATTCCCTGCTATAAAGTCATCTATGTTAGAGATACTTATGCTAAACCCGCCACTAGCATCACTACCTATACTTCTATCACTCATATCTGTTGGAGTACCTTGATAGTAAAGAGTTCCAGCAGGTAATGCAGTCCCATCAAAAACTAACTCATACACTTCTGAACCATCCACATCAAGTGTTTTAGTAATTGTTATAGCATCATCTATACGCATCCAGTTATCTTCATCACCACTAATATCTGCTACACTAATGGAAACACCATCATCAGTTTTGGCATGAACATCTATAGTAAAGTTTGTTGCTATAGTTTTACCACTAACACCCGTAAGAATATGACCACTATCATCTACTTCATAAGAGGTAACTGTAGCACTTATATGAAGGTTATTTCCACTGTTTAAGGGTGGAAGTATCTGCATAGACTCATACTCTGCTTTTGTCATAGTAAAGTCAGCAGTTATGCCATTTACATGGTCATTAACGCCATCTCCATTTTCATCTAAATCACTAATAAAAATTGTCTTTGTAGTTCCATCTAAGAGTACACTATGTTGTCCATAAAAGAGTGTAGAGCCATTAGAAAGGCCGTCAAGACTGATAACACTTAAGCGCTCAGGGTTATCACCTGATACTGTATTGGGTGCTGTGTCCAGTGAGTTTTGGTCAAAATCATCTTTTACTACAGGTGCGATTAGTCCTAAGTCAACTACTGTATCTTCATCTGTATCCCAAAGACCTTTCGCTTCTATAGTTGGTATGTCTGCAATAGGTTTTATAGTTGCATTTACATTGATACTATGACTGGTACCATTGACAACATAATCTAAAACAATGCCATTATCTACACCACTGTAGTCAGGGTCAGGAGTATAGGTAAAAAGGTTTGTCACATCATCAAAGCTGATACGACCATGCGAAGTAATATAGTCTAATTGAGGCTCTATATCATCCGATGTGATACTAAAGACAATACTACCATCTTCATTCACAAGAAGTTGCTTGTCTCCGGAGCCTGTATCATCTGTAACAAGAACATTAAATGAAGAGCTTATACTATCTTTATCAAAGTCACTTACACTAAAAGGAATGTTAATGTTTTGAGTACCACCAGAGACACTCTCATGTATGGCGTTTATAAGTGTAAACTCATAAGATGCTGTTGTACTAGTTGGGTTTTTAATATCTACACTAAAGTAATCTTTGGCTCCAAAGGAAGCTGTTAAAGTGTGCCCACTGTTTGAAAGAGTATAAATCAGTTCATTTCCTAGTGTTGCTTGTATATTTTGAGACTCTAGTCCTGCTATACTTGCCCCATCAAATACTGTGTCAATACTATCAGCCTCTTGTCCAACAGCTAATGTCCCTGTAGTTATAGTGAGTGTTGGATCAGGTGTAGCACCCGATGGGAGTCCACTCTCATCAACTGCACCATCAACAGGAGCTCCTATACTTGGTACATCATCTGTAATAGTTACGACTAAGTTACTTGTTACTGCATCACCATCAATGTCTAGTGCCTTGTACTCCAGTGGGAGGTTTATTGTGTTTTGTCCCGAGGCATCGGCATGATCTATAGAGCCCTTTATCTCAAAACTATATGTTGGATCATTCACAGTGGTATCGCCTGTCACTTGTGCGATAAATATCACTTCTGAACCTGCACTCCCTGTTAAAGTATGTCCTGCATTACTCAGAATATAGGTGATAGCTATACCATTAGAAGTAAGTGTTCCTGAACCAGTTGTTGTAAAAGCAACATCTATAGGGTCACTTCCCCCTGTAACACTGAGGTTTCCACTTACTGTAGCACTCTGCGTTTGATCACTTCCACTTCCCACAATGTCATCTTCATCTACTGCGTTTGTAATACCACTAGCGCTTGGATCTGCTCCATCAGTAACATGAATAACTTGTGTTACATAGTTTGAGTTGTCTGTGTCGTAATCTTGAAGTCTATAATCAAAGCTTCCTTCTACTGAGTCATTATCACTTCCATCACCAATATGTGTTGTACCTTGAACTGCATCATCATGGTCAACATATGTGTGTGCAGTAAAACTCCATGAACCATCTTGGTTGATAGTGAGCGAACCTGTTGGAGTGTCAACTGTGTAGGTACTCACTGTGTCGGAGAAGTATTTGTCTTGAAGTGTTCCACTCGCATCCGTGTACTTAAAGTCATGGACTAAAGCACCATCTGCACCTTGCACATCATTAGTGAGAACATTGGCTGTTATCGGTGTAGCTGTGCCTTCAACTACTGTTACTTCTGCATCTACTACTGCGGTAGGAGTATCATCTACGACATTGACAGTTAAATTACCTTTCACCGTATCTTCTGTTGCACCTATCTCTTTATATTGAAATGGAATTTTTATATCTAAACTATCAAGCTTACCACCTGAGCTATTGAGATGATCTATCACAGCTTTGAGTTCAAAGTCATAAGAAGATGGATTTGCTCCTACTCCTGCCTGGTTAAGTGTCACTACAAAAACTTCAGTTGCACCAGCTGATGCTGTTAGAACTTGGTCTGAAGATGAAAGAGTATAAGTAAGTGCTACCCCATGTGAAGTAAGATTTGAGAGTGCAGCTTGAACATCACTAAGATTAAAAGTAATACTTTCAACACCATCGGTGCTTGCATTGATTCCTAAGTGAATATTTGTAATGACTAAAGACTCTTTACTTGTATCGCTACCATCTGCTAAGTCATCTTCATTGACACTCGAGGCTGCTCCATCTGTAACACTACCAATAGTATCGCTTACATTCAGTGTTAGTGTAGAACTATCGATATCTCCATTATCATCAGTGAGTGTATAATTGATGATATCAGGTAGAATTGCTGTGTCCGTATTGCCATCACTTGGATGGTTTTCTGGTGTTGTGTCAGAGTAGTATGTATAAGAGCCATTTGCATTAACTAGTATACGTCCATACTGAGTATCTGCCTCAGTGCCAATAACACCATTTTGTATTCCACCTGATTCATCAGTATAAGTAAAGCCTGTTACTTGAGCATTTACACCCACTTCATCATTTACTAAGAGATTCCCGGTAACTTGATTACCACCTTCTTTGAGACTATTATCATCAGGATTGGCATCTACATCATCAATAATTGTATTTGTTACACTTTCCTTTGTACTATCAGTAGAGATTGCTTCAAAGTTCGTGTCAGTAATACTTCCAATAGTTATAGTAAAGTCTTCACTCCCTTCTATAATTTTATCGTTAATAGTTGGAATGCTAAATCGTGTGTTATTTGTCCCTGCTAAGATGATAACCTCAGCCACACCAACATAATCCACGCCATCTTGTGCAACACCACTATATGTCAGTTGCACTCGAATGTCACTTGTTACAGTTGCTGCATCTTGGTCAACACTTATGATGAAGTTTTGAGAGCTATCACCCTCTGTAATTATTTGATCTGATGTAATGGAAATATATGCGGTATCTGGAGTTGTTTCATCCGTAATAGTTCCCTTCGCTTCTCCGAGTCCAAAAGGTAAAAGTCCTTCAAAATAACCGTTATCATCACTTACATTCGCAATAGATACAGTATATGACTCACTTCCCTCTTTGAGAAAATCATCTTTAACTACATTTGAAAAAGTGTAAGAACTTCCACCATCTCCTATGATAACAACTTGAGAAACTTTTGTGTCAAAGTCAGCATCTGTTGCAGTATCATTTGGACTGTATACTAAGTTTACAGTTACTTGCTTACCTGATTCTAAAATAACTGCTTTGCCATCAAGGCTTTGAAATGTAATAGTATGTGTAAGTAATGCACCATCACTTTCCACGACAGAAACATCATCTTTTATATCTACAAAAACATAGCTTGGGATATTAGTTTCTGTAATTGTTGTCGTAATTACTGTTGTATCTGTTACTACATTTTCATACTCACTTGCGCCTGTATAGGTATCAGAGACTATGTTTATTGTAAAAGTTTCATTATCATCACTTGCGACATCATTAAAAGTTTCTACACTAAAAACCTGATTGATAGCTACAGTTGTCACACTATTGTTATAGTCTTGTGTTCCATCTGTTGTAGTAGAAGAGTTTGATCCTGTTGCACTTGCATCTGTGTAAGTAATATTTACATTACCACTAGCAGGGTTACCATTTTTATCGACTATTGGATTCCCAGCATCATCTACTAAAACAACTTTATAGTAAGCATTACTGCCTTCTTCTACTGTATTGGAAGAGACAATATTACCTTGATTATCATAAGCAATTAATGTAACATTTACACTATCAAAATTAGACTCAATAGGGTCACTATCATCAAAAGGAGTATTAGGCTGAGAGTCATCAGAGATTGTTGCAGTAGCATTAGCTGTTGCTACTGTAACATTTGGAGTAATTGCATTTATAGTGACATTAAATGTTTCCCCATCATCAGCGATATAGTCATCTAGTAAAGGGATATTTATAGTGACACTGCTTGCTCCAGCTGGAATAGTTCCTGTTACATCTAAAAGAGCAAGATAATCCTCTCCAGAAATAGCTGTACCATCACTTGCACTGTAAGTAAAATTGATATCTGATGTAGAGGTAACACCATTAGAAATATTGACCGTAAAGTCAGCTGAGCCATCTTCTGTTACTGTTATATCGGAGATGGAGATCTCAGGAGCATCTGCATTATCTGATATGAAAGTAGTTACAGCAGAAGTACCGAGTGATAAGTTCTCAAAATTGCCACCACTTGTAGAGTCTATCTGTACTTGATAACTTTCAAAGCCTTCATAAACGCTATCATCGGCTGTATCTACACTAAAACTTGCTGTAGTTTGACCCGCTAATATAGTAATATCTTGTGTTTTAGTCTCCGGGGCACTAAAGTCAAAGTCTCCATCTACTGTTGTTCCATTAACAACAGATACACTAACTATTAAGTCACTATCTGGCACATGATCAAGTGTGAGAGTATAAGTAGCACTATTACCCTCTACAACTGCATTGTCCCCACTAAGATTGAGTATAGTTGTATCGACATCATCAACTATAGTCGTAGTGACTATGCTTGTATCGTGAGTCACATTTTCATAGTCACTCGCGTTTGAGTAGCTTGTATCGTTGGCAACAGCTACACTAAATGTCTCATTTGGTGAATCTTCTTTTATCCAATCATCAAGAGTATCTACACTAAAGACTCTGTTTACACTAACAGAAGTCACTGCAGTACTGTCATAGTCAGTACCACCCGTAGCAGTTATGTCACCATAAGCAATATTTACTGTTCCACTTGCTAGATTTCCATCCTTATCTTTTGCTAAAGTTGTTCCATCTGCTTCAAGAACTAAGACTTTATAGTAAGCTTTCTCTCCCTCATTCGCACTATTTGCTTGAGGTGTACCAAGGACAACTCCATTTGCATCTGTAGCAACAAGTTTTAGTGAGACACCCTCTTGTGAGTCTTCTATAGTATCACTACTATCATAAGGTGTAGAAGCTAAAGAATCATCTGTAATAGTTGCAGTTCCTTGAGCATCTAAAATAACTCCTGCACTATTTACATTAGAGATTTTCAAATCAAATGTTTTTCCACTATCCGCCACATAATCATCAGCACCAAGTGTGACAGTGACTGTAGCCCTTGTTTGTCCAGCAAGTATAGTTGCACTCCCACCAAGGTAAGTATACTCTTTACCATCAAGTGCAGTACCATCAAGTGTTGTGTAGTCAAAAGTAACATCTCTACTACTTGTTGTATCCATAGTTATAGTAAAAACAACTTGCATATCTCCAGCAGTACCATCTTCAACTACAGTTACATTTTCTACACTGAGCTGTGGATCTGTAAAACCATTTATTGTAATTTTTAAAGATGCTGTAGTCTTATCACCATCACCATCAGTCATTACATAAACTACACTATCCACTAAAATTTGTCCACTGCTAAGTGCATCAACATCAGGATTGTCATTATCAAGGGTATATGTATACGAGCCATCAGAAGAGATAGAAAAGTGTCCATATTTTCCATTTGTATTAAGAGGAGTGATTGGGTTTAGATTTGTATCTGCTCCATCATTATCATTTGTGAGAATATTACCACTCACATTAGTTACAGCTGCACTATCTTCTGTAATAGTATTTATATCATCAGAAGCAAGTGGTTTATCATCTTTAATTGTAATAGTTAAGGGAGTAGTTGTAATATCCCCATTTAAATCCTTCACAGATATAGAGATAAGGTCATCAAAACTATCAGAGACAACACTATTTGTAACAGGAGAAGTAAGCTCATAAGAGTAATCAACTCTTCCTACTTTAATGGAAGGTGCTATTACATGAGGCACTTCAGTATAGGCTGTAAGTGTTAATGTACCATAAGGTGTATCTAGACTCTGTGAGCCATTTATAGCTGTTAAGTCTGTAATGGTAATAGTTGTACCATCACTTGCAGTTATGATAAGATCTGAAAAACCATCATTTGCAGTACCATAAATAGTACCAGTGACTATCTCATTTGGACTTGTTGG
>JALWTK010000062.1 GCA_027082875.1 Sulfurimonas sp.
CCGTTCCAGGAATAGCTATAACCCTGTACATAATAGACTCTTCATTAAGTGTCGGCATAAACTCCCGTCCCTGTTGTGATAATACATATGCTAATACAACAAACACAACACTCACAGCTATTAAGATTTTTTTTCCATTATCTAGAGCATAAAGAAGTGCAGGAGTATAGACTTTTTTAATTGCTCGCATCACAACATTTTCACTCTCCCCTGCTGGTTTTAAAAGAAGTAAAATAAGTACTGGAACCAAAACAAGAGCAACTAGAAGTGAGCCAAGCATAACAAAAATTATGTTTATTGCCATCGGTGCATACAGTTTTCCTGCTAATCCACCAAGACTCAAAAGAGGTATAAAAACAGCAGCAATAATTAAAATAGCAAAGGTAATAGGTGTTGCAACCTCTTTTGCTGCATCACTCACAATCTGGAGTTTAGGAGCATCTGGCTCATCATGAAGTTTCCTAAAACTGTTTTCTACCATAACAACTGTTCCATCGACTATCATTCCAACTGCAATGGCAAGTCCAGAGAGACTCATAAGATTTGCACTAACATCATAATGTTGCATCAGTAAAAAAGCGATAAGCAGAGATACAGGCAGTGATAAGATGACAATAAATGCAGAACGAAATTCAAAAAGAAAAAGAAATAGTACTATAGAAACAAGAACAATACCTGTCGTTAGAGCCTCTGTCATAGTACCTACTGCCTTATGTGTTATCTCTGTTCTATCATAAATAGTATGGATACTCACACCCTTTGGCAGAGCAGCATCTACTGTTTCTATCTTCTCTTTTACACGTTCAACAACCTTAGCCGCATTTGTAGCACTTCTTTGCAACACCATACCCATAACAGCCTCTTTCCCATCGATACTTACCGCACCAAATCGTGGAGCAACCGCCTCCTCTACTTTAGCAACATCGCCAATAGTTATGGCCTGTCCTTTGCTTGGTTTAATAACAGTGTTTCGTATATCATCAAGAGTTTTATACAAACCTGCTCCACGGATAAGATACTGTTCACGATTAAACTCTAGGTACTGCCCTCCTGCTGCTTGGTTTGACTTTTGTAAGGCCTGTACAATATCATCATAGGTAATAGAAAAATCTTGGAGTTTTTTTGTATCTATCAGCACATTGTACTGCTTTTCATAACCACCCCAACCAATAACTTCTTCAACACCACTTACACTTTTAAAAAGCGGTGTAACTATATACTGCTGCATCTCTCGTAATTCACTTAAAGTGTATTTACCTGTGCTATCATGAATCTCGTACCAAAAGACTTGCCCTAATCCTGTTGAGTTTGGACCGAGAACTGGCTGTCCCCAGCCTTTTGGAATAGTGACAGAGGTGAGGCGTTCACTCACTAACTGACGAAGAAAATAGATATCCATATCATCTTCAAAAAAGACACTCACATAAGAGAGTCCAAAAATAGAATTAGAGAGTATGAGTTTTACTCCTGCCATACCTGAAAGTACTGATTCTATGGGGTAAGTAACCAACTTTTCTATATCTTCAGCAGAGTTTCCAGGACTCTCTGTAAAGATAACAACCTGTTTTGGCGTTATATCTGGAAAAGCATCTACTGGAATATCCTGATATGCCTTAAATCCAAAAGCAGAAATAGCTACAAAAAGGACTAATACTAAGATTTTATACTTGAGCGAAAGCTCTATGAGTTTTTCTAACATACTCTAGTCACCATCGCCTAAAGAGCCTTTGAGGAGTGCTGATTTTACATAATAACTCTTTGCACTCACATACTCTTCACCTAATTCAAGACCTTCTACTGCCACATAGTTTTCATCTTGTGTGATGATTTTTACAACTGCAAGAGTGTAAGGAACTTCTTCTTCGTCCGATTCACCTTTTTCTTCTTTATCTTCATCTTTTTCACTCTCTTTTGGAATAAAAACAACCCACTCATTATTAAAAAAGCTTAGTGCTGATTTTTTCACAGCTGTGTACTCTTTTGCCTCTCCAAAATAAACAGTTGACTTGAGATAAGTATTGAGAAACAAATCATTGACCTTTTCATCCACACTTGAGAGCACTTGAACTCTCTGTGTAGTCTCATCTACCTTTGGAAGGATCTGTGTTATGTGAGTGAGGATTTTCTCTCCTGCATACTCTACAACTATTTTATCGCCTAATTTTACCTTTGTAGCATACTCTAGTGGCAGGTAAGACTTGATGTAATATGCCTGTTTTTTTACTATAGTTAAAACCGGCTCACTTACACTTACAGAGGAGTGAAGAGGTTTGAGAAGTCTTGAGACTGTTCCTCCACTGTGGGCATAAAGTACAAAATTTGCAGTGGCTTTTGTAAGTCTGTCTGCGTTTATCCCTAAGGTCTCTAGTTG
Source organism: Sulfurimonas sp. (assembly GCA_027082875.1). Classification (GTDB taxonomy): domain Bacteria; phylum Campylobacterota; class Campylobacteria; order Campylobacterales; family Sulfurimonadaceae; genus Sulfurimonas. Next base: position 2,372 of record JALWTK010000062.1, read on the forward strand.
TGACTCTAGTGCTGTGAGTTGTGCATTTATCTCACTACGTCTAATCTCTTGGTCATTTAGCTCCTGCATAGAAGTCATACCCTTCGTGTAGAGATTTTTTACTGATTTATAGTTCTTATCGGCTGCGTTTAACTGCTTTTTAAGTGCTATATAATCTGCTGACATTTTTGAGACAACTATAGACTCTATGAGTGCTATTTTTTGTCCCTGTTTTACTTTTTGTGCAGGTTTTACATAGTACTTCTCTAAGTGTCCCGCTACAAGTGAAGTGATAGACTGCTGTGCGTTTGAGAGCTGAATGACTTGTGCATTTAACTCCACGGATTTATTAAACTTGTGCATCTGCACCTTTGCTTCTGGTATATCTATAGCAAAAAGGCTTGATACGAGAGTGAGTGTTGCGAGTAATAATTTATTCATTATATGTTCCTGTTAAAAAATTATGTTCTATGATGTTTAACTCTTTTTTGAGTGTGATTTTTAAAAGATTTTCTTTTGTCTCTATAAGCTGGTTTTTGATGGTTTGAAGTTCTATGAGGTCGATATTTGCTATCTTATATCCCTCTTCGTACATATTTAAAAGCTCTTGTTCTTGGGCGAGAAGCTCTTGCGAAGTTTTTTCAACCTCACTCAATGTTACTATGGAATTACTGAGTTCACGAAGTCTAAATGCCATCTGCTGACTTAAGTTTTCAGTAAGAAACTCAGCCTTTTTGGACTCAATTTTTGCTATTTGCTTCTCTTGGCTCTTTGTATTAAAAAGTACAAGTGGAATATCCACACTCACACGAGCTATACTCTGGTCTGGTTCCTGTTCAAACTCCGCGTTTAGGTTTATCCACTCTAGCTTATTGGCGTTTAGCTCTGCGTTTGCGGAAGCACTTTTCACACTTGCCTTGGAAAACTCTATCTGAGCATTGTTTGTTGTGTCATTTCTATTAGAGAGTTTGAAACTGTAATCCGTATCTACACTCACCTCTTCATTTAATCCTCGAAAGCCCATAAGTCTATAGTAAGCTGAAGTTTTTGTCACTCTAGTCTCTGCCAAAAAGTTTTCAACTCGCTTCTCATCTAAAGAGGCTTGAATAAACTTTACCCGAGCGATAGTTCCATTTTTATAACGCTCATTTGAGATGCTTGCTATATGCTTAGCGATGCTAAGCTCCTCTTGTGCTAGTGCTTCTGCAAGCACTGCCCTCTTATACTCTGCATAAAGAGTAGAGAGTTGTAAGATAAAGTTTGCACGGGAGAGTTTTACACTCGCACTTGTCTGCTCTTTTTGAGCTTCTGCTAAAGCTTCACGAGAGCTTGAAACTCCCCATAAACGGATAGGCTGAGCAATAGCGGCACGATAGCCTAATGCATCATTCCCTAAGACATCTGGAGAGAAGTTTGAAGCTTCAAGCGAGAGTGTTGGGTTTTTATAACGAGTTGTTAGGTTTGCCTTTTCATCTGCTTGCTTGAGACTAAGTGCATTTGTTTTAAGTAGTGGACTTTTTTCTAAAGAGTCCGCTAAAAATTGCTCAAAACTCTCTGCTTGAAGTGAGACTACAAGAAGAGGAAGTATTAGTAACTTTGTCATTTTTAGTGCCATGACTGCATCACACTCTCTAAGTATTCAAACACGGAGTTCATATGTTCCTTGAAGTCTGCATCCACATCCACAGACTCCATAATATCTCTGATGTCAATAGTCGCTAAAACAGTTTTTCCATTCTCTGCATACACAGAGATACGACAAGGAAGATAGACTGATATCTCGGGTAATGCCATTAGTGCACCTTGTGCAGCACTTGGATTACAGAGCTCATAAACTGTAATATCCTTCTCTATTGGGAAACCTTTTCCTGCAAGTATTTTTTGAAATTCGTAAGAACCAAGGACTCCAAATCCACTCTCCTTAGAGTGATTTGCAAGCTCTTCTTTAACTGTAGCCAATGGCTTGTCTGTTGTGATTTTGTATATCATAAGATATCCTTTTTATAATAATATTTTGTATTGAAATTGCTATCTGTATTGCCAAAAAATAGACATAGATATAGGTGAGTTGTTCGTTAAGCGTGTATAGGGGGTATAAGAAAAGTTTTGGGTGCATCATAGTCGTAGGACTTTATGAAGCTTTGGGGAGACTCAGGGGAGTCTGTGTTTATAGGAAAAAGTATCGCTTGAGGTAGTAAAAAAGGGATGTGAAAAGAGGCATGAAGATTACAGATATCATCACTCACATGATCACTTATAGGCTGAGAAAACTCTACTACATACTCATCCACTTCGCATTCGTGAGTGTCAAGCATATCTATGGCATAAGCATGCACAACTTGAAAGCTCATCATAAACAGCACAAGAAGAGAGAGTAGTTTTTTCTTTTTCATAGGTTAATTATACCCTAAAACCTAAATGCTTTTGTAACTTAAATTCAAGCTCTTGAAGTTCCTTATCTGTGAGGCTTGTTAATCTCTGCTCTAAGTAGATACGGCTTAAGTCTAAAGTACATAACTCATTTACACAGATTTCACTCTCTTTTTCTAGTTGTTCGCGTTTAGTGAGTAAGACACGTAAGTCCCCACCATTAAGAGTTGTAGAGAGAGGAATGACAGTCACACCCTTGAAAAATACTTTGTCAATATTTCTATTGGCAACATCATTTTGAATGATAAGTGCCGGTCGTACTTTGCCAAATTCACTGTTATATTTTTTGCCAAAATTGACAAGATAGATTTCCCCTCTTCTCATAGGTTTATATCTTCACACACAGATTCTATCTCACTAAACTCCTCTTGAGCTTCAGAGGAGAGAGCCTTTTTGTTGTTCATAAGATAAACTTCATCTTCAATAGTCTCTCTAACTCTCTGATAGAGTTCATACGGTAGGATAACACTCTTAATAATATGCTGTTTTGCATCCTCAACAAAAGTCATCTCTGTTGGTCTTGTAACATAAGAGGGTTTTTTTACTATTGCACTTGAGCTTATGGTTAACATCTTTTATATCCTATTATTATCATTGTATATATTATACTATTTCTTTTTACTTATGTAAAGAGCTAGTGTCAACTCAAAACAGATCTGCATGCCCAAAAAACACACCTACACTTGGATCTTTTTGCATACTTTCTAAGATACTTTTTACCTTGAGTTTTGTCTCTTTGTCGAAGTAGATGAGCATATTTCTTGAGAAAACATAGTCAAACTTTCCAAGTGCTGTAAAATCTGGTTCAAATACATTCTTCTGCTCGAAACTCACTCTAGATTTCACTTTTTCGCTAAGAACATACTGCTCATCTTCAAGCCCAAAGTATCTCTGCACAAGAGTCTCATCCAAGCTCCCCATATGTCTCTTACTGTACCTTGCATCTTTGGCTTTTTGCAGAGCCTCAGAGTTTATGTCTATGCCTGTTATGCTAAACTCTACACTAACACCCGCTTCAAGTAGGGCTATAGCTATGGAGTAAGGCTCCTCACCTGTTGCACAGGGAGCACAGAGTATCTTTATAGGTGTACTACTCGCTCTATGTTGTACATGCTCTACGACTTCTTGTATCTGAGTAAACTCCCTATAAAAATAGGTCTCATTTGTTGTGAGAAGATTGATGAGTTCTTGTTTTAGCTCACCATCACTTTTTACAGAATTTAAGAGACCTGTAAAGGAGTCTATCTTGTTTGTTTTACAAAAGAGTGTGAGTTTACTTTTGAGAATATTTTTTTGCTGCTCAAAGGTGATCCCTGTCTCTTGCTCAAAGTAATGCATTAAGTCTGTAACATCCTCATAATCATAGATTACATTTTGTACCTTTTCTTCTGCTTCTTTTTCCTGTGTTTTCTTCTTAAAAAAACTAAACACAAAATTCTCCTATCTCTTCTATGATTTTCTCCAGTGAGTATGCTTCTGCATTTGGAACATTTTTTCGTACTGCACTTGGCATCCCATCTACTATGCTATTCTCTGCATCTTCTGTTAAGACTCTTGCACCCTTCTTACTCAAACTTAGTGCTGCATTTGAGCCATCAGTGCCTATACCAGTTAAGATAACTGCCATCACCTCATACTCTTTTGCTAAGGGTACAAAAGAGCTAAAAAGTGTCTCTATATCTGGGTTATAAAAACCTTTATTGCTTGGCTTTGTAAACGCACAACTCTCTGCTTGTACTTCCATAGACTCCTTACAAAGATAGATAGTTCCTCTTTGTAGTACTTCATCTTCCTCAAAACAGATAAGAGGGTTTGGGCTTTTTCGCTGGAGTGTTTTTGCAAAGTTTTCTAAAAAGAGTTCAGGCATATGCTGTGCAATAACAACAAGGGTATTTTCTAGGAGAGGAAGTGAGTTGATGATCTTTTCTATCTCAGAGGGACCTCCTGTTGAGGCTCCTATGAGTAAAATCTTAGTTTGTTGTAAAAGTTTCAAGCTGTGTATGAAGGTTGTCTGTCATGGAGTTAAGA
>JALWTK010000063.1 GCA_027082875.1 Sulfurimonas sp.
CATATAAGTGTATTTAGACACAACTTGTCTAGGTGGCTATAGAGAGGGGGAAACGCCTGGTCCCATTCCGAACCCAGAAGCTAAGCCCCTCATCGCTGATAATACTTATCCTTTCAGGATTGGAAACATAGGTCGCTGCCTAGTTGGTTGTTTTTACTTCTTTTTCCTCATTTACTTTTTATTACTTCAACTTTATTTTTTTACTTTTACAAATAATTTTAGTTATTTTACATATTTATTTTTACTACTTAAATTTACTTAGTAGATTTAATTGGTGGAATTATTTTAAAAAGGGATAAAAAAGAGATATATTCTACTGAGGATTTAGAGAAAAATAGTTTAACTATTTATCTCTTGTTTTATTATTTTTGAAAGTTCACTACATTGAGTGATTTTTTGAGAGTATGAAAGTTCATCTTTTAATAAGATATCGATAAAAGCACTTCCTACTATAACCCCATCTGCACCTTTTACTTTATCTTTAGCAGTTTTAGCATTAACACCAAAACCAACATATACAGGTGTGCTTGAGGACTCTTTTATATCACTAAGAAAGGGTTGTAAGTCTTCTGCCTTACCTGAACCTGTAATACCTGTGTAAGCAACCATATAGATAAATTTTTGTGCACTGCTTACTACTTCTGCTATTCTTTTTTTAGAATCAGTTGGAGCAACGAAAGAGATGTTTGCTAAATGATTATCCTTAAAAAGCTTCTTATATAAAAGAGCTTCTTCGTGAGGTAGGTCAGGGATAATTAATCCATTTACACCAATAGAACTTGCAAGAGGTAAAAGTTTTTGCATGTCTTGTTGATAAAAGCTATTAAAATAACCCATCCAAAGAGTATCTACTTTTGGTGCTACCTCTTTTGATATTTCAATCAAGTCCCTGAATTTAAAACCTAATTCTAAGGCTTTATGGTTTGCTTTTTCTATTAAAGGGCCATCTGCAACTGGATCAGAGAACGGAACACCAAACTCTAATGTATCTACACCATTCTCACCTAGGGCTAATGCTAAGTCTACACTAAATGATTTTTCTGGATAACCAGAGGTAATATATGCTACTAAATTTTTCAAGTTCTTTTTTCCAAATCTGGGATTTTAAGTAAAGAGTATCTAAGTTTACTCAGCTCGTTGTCTAGTTTGAGGTCATCTTGCCATGAGGCAAACATGTCACTAATATCTAAGAGCCAGTTAATCGTTTCTTCATTTACTGGTGGCTTTGCAGAACGCAACGCTTCTAGCTCATCTTCTACAAAAGAAGAAAGTTTGGCCATAGGGAGAATATTAAGATAACTCGAAGCAGATTTAATATTATGAAAAACTCGAAAAAGTTCATTCACACTTCTTTCATAGTTATTAATCTTTGAGAGGTCTATGATCATAACTTCCATACTCTCAACCATCATAGAGTAGTGATCAAGAAACTCATCAACAATTTCAAAATCAAAGTTTGCATCTAAATTGCTTCTTATACCCATGAACAAATTCTCCTATATAGTTCAAATTATAGCAATATTTAGTTAAAATACTTTTATATAATTGATAAAGAGTTTTAAATGAGTAAAAAATTGAGTATTTCGTCTATTAAAAAGAGAAAAGGGCAAGAACCTTTAGTCATGATAACCGCATATGATGCACTGTTTGCTAGACTTTTAAGTCAGAGTGCAGATATGCTTTTAGTAGGTGACTCTTTAAATATGAGTTTTGCCGGTAGAAATGATACTATTAGTGCAACACTAGAGCAGATGATATATCATGTTAATGCAGTATGTTCAGGGGCACCTGAGAGTTTTGTTGTAGCTGATATGCCCTTTGGTACTTATACAGATAAAGTTTCTGCTTTAGGTAATGCAATAAAGATGTTTCAAGAAACACAAGCTGACTGTGTTAAGATAGAAGGTGGTGCAGATAAGGCTCATTTAGTAGAGTATCTGACAGAGAATGGTATTGCGGTTTGTGGTCATATTGGGCTACTGCCTCAGTCTGTTCGTAGTGAGGGTGGCTACAAGGTTAAAGGTAAAACTGAGCAGGAGCGAGAGCAACTGATCAAAGATGCTCAAGCTATAGAGAGCGCTGGTGCTTTTTGTATGGTTATAGAAGGTGTCAAAGCTGATGTTGCTAAAGAAGTATCTGAGTCAGTTAAAATTCCTGTTATTGGGATAGGTGCTGGAAAATATGTAGATGGGCAGGTCTTAGTGTTTTCAGATATGTTAGGACTTTTTGAAGCCTTTACTCCAAAGTTCGTGAAAAAATATATGGATGGATCATCTCTTGTTCGTGAGGCAGTTGCTACTTATGCTAATGAAGTTAAAACCAAAGACTTCCCTAGTGAAATTCATATTTATTAGTAGTTTTATATTTCTAGGAGGATGCTCAGTGAAAGATATGGCATATAGCACATTAAAATCTATTTTTCCCCCAAAATGTGAACAGATAGTTTATCAAGGTGATCAAGTAAATTGTGAAATCAATGATAGGTCAAATTATAATGAGTACGAAAAATATGAAGAGAATAATAAATGATGGATGAAAGACTAGTAGAGATAGAAACTTTTAGTATGGAAGAGGAAAATAATGAAGTTACTCTGAGACCTGATGCTTGGAGTGAGTATATAGGGCAAGAACAGATTAAAAAAAACCTTGGTGTTTTTATAGAGGCGAGTAAAAAACGAGACGAAGCACTTGACCATGTACTTTTTTATGGACCTCCAGGTCTTGGAAAAACGACTCTCGCCCTTATCATCGCAAATGAGATGAATACAAACATAAAAGTCACTGCCGCACCAATGATAGAAAAAAGTGGAGATTTAGCTGCGATTTTAACAAACTTAGAAGAAGGTGATATTCTCTTTATAGATGAGATTCATAGACTCTCTCCTGCTGTTGAAGAGATACTCTACTCCTCTATGGAAGATTATAGAATTGATATTATTATCGGCAGTGGCCCTGCTGCACAGACTGTGAAAATTGACTTGCCACGTTTTACACTTATAGGGGCAACTACAAGGGCAGGAATGCTCTCAAACCCTCTTCGGGATAGATTTGGCATGAGTTTTAGAATGCAGTTTTATTCATCAGAAGAGTTAGCAAAGATTGTTACACAAGCTTCTAATAAATTTGAACGCGAGATTGTTAAAGAAGCTTCTCTGGAAATAGCAAAACGCAGCCGTGGGACTCCCCGTATAGCTCTGCGTTTACTACGTCGTGTGAGAGACTTTGCGGAAGTAGCAGAGGAAGAGAACATTAATCATAGTCGTACAAAGTATGCACTCAATGAACTAGGTATCAACTCTCATGGATTTGATGAAATGGATTTACGTTTACTTAATTTACTTGTCAGTGCTAATGGAAGAGCTATGGGATTGAGTTCTATTGCTGCTTCACTTAGTGAAGATGAAGGAACAGTAGAAGATGTACTAGAACCATACCTCATAGCAAATGGTTATCTTGAACGTACTGCAAAGGGACGCCGTGCCACTCGTGCTACTTATGATGTATTGAATATGGAGTATGTAAATGCTGATGGGACACTTTTTTAAATGAAACCTCAGTATTTTATAGCTACTCTTTTTGTCACAGCACTTTATTGGATGTACCTTTTATATAGTCCATTTTTATTAGTTATCACTATTGCCGCACTCTTAGCAGTTTCAACTTCAAATATTCAAAATAGACTTGAGAGCTATTTTAATGGTAGACTGTTAGCATCTTTAATATCGAGCTTTTTACTAGCAACTCTCTTTTTTGCACCTCTTGGCTACTTTCTTACAACTTTAACCATAGAGCTAAATACTCTAAGTAGTGATTCTTTACATCTAATAGAGAAGCATATTCGAGATTTCGTTGCAAGTCCTCCTACATATCTTCTTTTTTTAAAGCCTTTTCTTATTGATGCTATGAAAGAGTTAGATATTACGACTCTTACATCAAAAACACTCTCTATCGCAGGTCATGTTGGGGTTTTTAGTGCAGGTTTTTTAAAGAATGCTTTTTTAGTGATAGTCTTTTATTTTTTTGTGCATTATAATGGAACGACCATAATTAACTTTTTAAAGAGAGTTGTTCATATGTCTGTTGAGGAGAGTACAACACTAATAAAAGAAGTCTCTGATGTTATGAGTGTTGTCTTTTACTCTATTATTGCTACAGCAATGTTTGAGGGTTTTTTGTTTGGGGCCGCTATTTCATACATGGGTTATAATGGTCTACTCTTTGGTATTATGTATGGATTTGCATCTCTTGTACCTGTTGTTGGTGGTGTTTTAATGTGGTTACCATTTATGATTTATGAGTTTTCTGTGGATAATGCTTCTGATGCTATTTTTATTGCGATGTACTCTATTGTTGTGATCTCTATTGTTGCTGATACATTTGTAAAACCAATTATTATTAAAGAAATTAATCAGCGCCTACTTAAAGAGGATGGTACGAAAATGAACGAAATGCTTATCTTCTTCGCTATTATCGCAGGACTAACGACTTTTGGGTTCTGGGGGATGATTTTGGGACCTGCAATTACTGCATTTTTTCTCACAATTTTGAAACTTTTTGAGGCACGAACTCGAGAGTTTGATAAAGAATATTTTACGATTTAGTATAAATCTCTGGATAGTCTTCTTTGAAACGTCTATGCAGCCAAAACCAAGGCTCTGGATGTTTTAGTATCTCTCTACTTAACCAGTCTGTTTGCATCTGTGTTGAGATTCGTATATCCTTATTTACATCAGCAGTCTTAGGTGGAATAATCTCCTCTGAAAACTCAATAATATAGTTTTCATCATCACCTGTATGAATAAGTGCAGGGATAAGTGAAGCATCAAACTTTCTCGCAAAATAAGCAGTCGTTTGAATCTGTCCTGTTGGTTTACCTAAGAAGTCTACAGTGATAGACTCTTTTTTATTAACATTTGTATCTATGAGTATGGCAATCGCACCACCAGAGCGAAGCTGTTTAAGTATAGCTCTCGTTGCCCCATGCCTCTCTACATAACTCATTCTAAATTTCGCACGAGAAGAGAGTAAGTACTCCTCAAAACGAGGATTTTTCATTTTTTTGTAGACTATCATAATCGGCTCTTGTAGGGCACTTAACATACTACCAGCTAATTCCCAAGCCCCATAGTGAGCTGTTACAAAGATAATAGGTTTTCCTTTAGCCTGTGCTGCTTTGAGAATATGCTCATTTTTGAAACTAATTTGTTTGGCAATCTCTTCTACTGAATAATATCGCCCCTCCATAGTATGTAAAAAATTAAGAAGCATAAGTTTAAAAGCATATTTACTTGTTTTGGTAATGAACTCTTCGTCTATCTCATCTCCATAGACAAACTTGAGGTTAGCTCTGACAACATTTTTGTAACGTTTACTAACAAGATAAGCAAATTGTCCAAGTCCAAGAAAAAATGCTCGACGAACTTTTTTTGGGAGGAGCATTAAGAATTTTTCTAAGAGTAAAAAGAGGTAAAATCCAATCATAATAGTGCCTTTACTTGTGTAGTAATTTCTTCAGGGGTAATCTCTTTAATTGAGAAATCATTTTTATTAATTTTTAAAATATTTACTTCTGATGGAGATTTAATGCCAATATTTTTCGGTGTCCGATATATCATCCTTGAAGTTGTTGGACCTAAGAGTGTGATAGACGAAATATTTTGTGCCCATGCTATATGAGTAGGACCTGTGTCATTTCCTATAAGTAAATCCATACTTGAAATGAAGTCTGTAAGTTCACAGAGTGTAAGTTTAGGTGCAAGTGTAGCAAAAGAGGAGTGTTCACATATCCACTCAGCAGAGAGTCTCTCTTCCTCATTACCCCAGATGATATGAAAATCCTCTTGCAACTGTTCGATAACTTCAACCACAAGTTCCTTGGGGTATATCTTTGAACTCCATGATGCACCTATAACAAAGGCTATTTGCTTTTTTTCACTCTTATGAATAAAAGTTTTATTTATAGGAAAAACTGCTTTTTTAGCAAGAAGCATACTCTCTGTTATCTCAAATCCAAGAGCATCTGCAACAACAAAGCAGTTGCGTTTAACTACATTACTCTTATAGCTTATAGCTGATGAAGTTGTGTAAAAAAGAGAAGCTAGAGACTCTCTCGTGGAGTTTTTATCAAATCCATGGCGTTTACTACCAAGAAATTTACTCACAAGAGCTGACTTTAAAAGCCCTTGCATATCTATGACAAGGTCAAATTTATCAAGTGTTTTGAGCTTACTTATGTTGGAAAGTAAGAGAGAAAAGCTCTTCTCTTTTTTGAGTTTTTTGAGGTTTATAATCTCTACTCTATCTATCTCTTTTATATGAGATAAAATTGGAGCGAATATTTCTTCAGTTATCCAAGTAACTTGTACATCTGGGTAAAACTTTTTTATAAACTGTAAAACTACAGCACTATTAACAATATCTCCAAGGGCAGAGAGCCTAACTATAGCAATGTTTCTTATATTTATATCTTTCATTAGTGATATTATAGCAGAGCTTAACCATTAACTCTATTTTGTTATTATAAAGGAATTTAGTTTACTCAGATAAAAGGAGTTGTTATGGAGTCTATTTTTCAAACAATACTATTCGTTATCGCAGGTGTCGTTTTAGGATATTTTATCAGTTATATTAAGTCGCGTTTTGAAGTACGAGGATACAAAAAAGAGATAAGAGAGTTCAAAGAGCATCTCAATCGCCAGATGAAAATTACGAATGAGGGAAGTAAAACCCAAGAAGATGAACTGCTCAAACTTAAAAAAGAGAATGAAAACTTAAGAATAAGTGTACAGACACTGGGGCAAAAACCTGGTCGTGCTGAGGTGAGACTTCTTAATATTTATGATGCTGCTTTAAGGAAGATGCTTCTTCGTGCTCCTGGATTTTCAAGTGCATGGGAGATGTCACTTCAGGAAGCTGAGAGTGAATATGAATCAAACGAGAAGGGCTTTAAGTCAATTATCAAAAAAGTTTTTAGCCCTAGTCTTGCACAACAGCCTCAAGACTCTAGCGATATAGCAGAGTTACCAATAGGATATGAGAATAAGTAATTTACTTGTAATTAATAAAAAGCTATAATTTTAAAAAATAAAAGGGAAAGTTCATGGTTGCATCAGATATACAACTCTATTCAGAAGGTCGTACGAAAGCTCGTGCTTACTTCTGTTACCTTTTTTCTAAAAATATTCCAAATAGATTACCATCTCTAAGCCAAGAGATGATTATGCCGCGTTTATTAAAAATAAAAGCGGATTTAGAGAACTGTGAAGGTGTTTATCTTTTAGATAACAAGGGTATTCAAGTTTCTTCTACGTTCACTTCTGATCGAGAAATTACAGAAGACCTTGGAAAAATTCGTGCAGATCGTGCTTATTATTATAGAGCAGTAAGGGAGGAACGTTGTAGTATTACTGATCCCTATCCCTCTTTAATTACAAATGATTTATGTGTGACTGCTTCTGCCCCTGTATATTGTGAAAATGGTGACCTTAAGTATGTTGCTTGTTTGGATATGCCCTTTGATGAAGTTCTGAAAATTGCACATTTAAATACCTTAGATAGTTTCTTTGGAAAATTTTTTAAGTATGCCTATGCTGCATTTTCTTTAGCTCTAATGGCGATTGCAATGTTGCTCTTTTTTAAGGGTATAGGGAGTTTTTTCTTCAATGAAATTTCGCTAGATAACTTTAAAATCAAAGATGTGTTTGAAGCAACAATTTTACTTACCCTCTCTTTGGCAATCTTTGATTTATCCAAAACCTTGATTGAAGAGGAAATATTAGGAAGGCATAAAGAACACAACATATCAGGTCCGCATAAAACAATGGTTCGATTTTTAGGTAGTATTATCATTGCCCTCTCTATTGAGGCCTTGATGCTCGTATTTAAGTTCGCTATAACTGATCCAGATAAGTTGATGTATGCCATCTTCATTATGGGTGGAGTTTCCTTACTCTTAGTAAGTTTAGCAATATATATAAAATTTACAAAATTAAAGATAGATGAATAATGATAGCAATAGTTGATTATAATATGGGAAATTTAGCAAGTGTAAAAAATGCCTTTGCTAAGTTGGGAAAAGATACAGTTGTAGTGAGTAACCCTGCAGAATTTAGTAAGTATGACAAGTTAGTATTACCTGGAGTTGGTGCTTTTGGCGATGCTATGGAGCATCTTCGCGAACGCGATATGATAAAAGCTATCAAAGAGTTTGCAATGAGTGGTAAACCTATGATGGGGATCTGCCTTGGCATGCAGTTACTTTTTGAAAGTAGTGAAGAGTTTGGTGTACATGAAGGATTGGGACTTATAAAGGGGCATGTAAAAGCTTTTGATGAAGAGAAGTTTATCGAACCACTTAAAGTACCACACATGGGCTGGAATAGAATGTTTACAAAAGAGCATCCACTTTTTAATGGACTTGATGAGAATCACTATCTTTATTTTGTACATACATTTCATGTTACTTGTGATGATGAGAGTGACATTATTGGTGAAACTGACTATGGCTATAAATTTACATCAGCTGTTGCACATAAAAATATTCTGGGTATCCAGCCACACCCAGAAAAGAGCCATGAAAATGGTCTTAAAATTATTGAAAACTTCATAAAACTATAGGAATGAAAAGATGACTTTATACCCCGCAATTGACTTAAAAGATGGACAGGCTGTACGTTTAACCAAAGGGCTTATGGATAGTGCAAAAATCTACTCTAATGAGCCTTATGAACTTGTAAAAAAGTTTGAAGAGATGGGCGCTGAGTGGGTACACTTAGTAGACCTTAATGGTGCCTTTGCAGGAGAGCCTAAAAACTTAGAATCAATCATAAAAATTCGTGCAAATTGTAATGTCAAGCTTGAACTTGGTGGCGGTATTCGTGATGAGGTTACTATTAAAAAAATGCTTGAAATTGGTATTGATAGAATTATACTAGGAAGTATTGCGGTAAAAGACCCCCAATTTGTTCGTGATATGGCAGCAAAATACCCTATAGCAGTTGGGATTGATGCTATCGATGGCTATGTAGCAGTTGAAGGCTGGGGTGAAGTCTCCACGATGAAAGCAACTGACTTAGCAAAAGAGTTTGCAAACGCAGGTGTTGAAGCTATTATCTGTACAGATGTTGGTAAAGATGGAACACTCTCAGGTGTAAATGTAGACTTTACTCTTGACATAGCTCGTGCAAGTGGTGTTGCTACTATTGCTAGTGGTGGGGTAAAAGATGCGAGTGATATCGAAGCTCTTATCGCTACTAAAGAAGTTGATGGTGTTATCATAGGAAAAGCTTACTATGAAGGTACACTAGACTTACCAAAAATGTTTAAATTACTAGATTAATTGTAAACAAATGAAAAATTTGGTATTATTGTTTATTAAATTTATAAATTTTTATATAAAGGATTTCAATTGAAATTACTTGTTGTTGATGACAGCTCTACTATGCGTCGTATTATTAAAAACACTTTAGCTCGTTTAGGTTATAAAGATATCCTAGAGGGTGCTGATGGTGTTGAAGGATGGGCTCAGATGGATGCAAATCCAGACATTGACATGCTTATTACTGACTGGAATATGCCAGAAATGAATGGACTAGAACTAGTACAAAAAGTTCGTGCAGATGAGCGTTTTAAAGACACTCCTATTATTATGGTTACTACTGAAGGTGGTAAAGCTGAAGTTATTACAGCACTTAAAGCTGGGGTAAACAACTATATCGTTAAACCATTCACACCACAGGTTCTCAAAGAGAAACTTGGTGCTGTTATGGGTGTAGCCCAATAATGCAAGAGTACTACTATGAACTAGTAGTTACTCTCTCCTCTCATCACTCACTTTTCTCAGACTTTTTATCAGATACAGTTCCTGTTGGTTTTGAAGAGACAGAGAATGGTTTTATAGTGAGAAGTGAAGATGACTTAGAGACTATTATCTGGGGACTTGAGCAATTTTCTGAAGCACTACAAAAAGCACTAGGTACTACTATAGAACTAGAGTGTAAACAGATAAAACTACAAAATAGTGACTGGGTGAAATCTTATCAAGAGAGTATACAGCCTTTAGCTATAGATAAATTTTATATTCATCCAACTTGGGATGCTCCAAATCCAGAACTTATCAATATCGTGATTGACCCCGCATTAGCATTTGGGACTGGACATCATCCTACAACTGCTTCAGCACTTCGAGCAATTTCTAAGTATGTAAAAGAGAATGATACTGTTTTAGATGTTGGCTGTGGTAGTGGTATCTTAGCAATGGCTGCTATGAAATTAGGTGCTGAGGTAGATGCCTGTGATACTGATCCTACTTCAGTAGAAAACTCCATAGTTAATGCAGAGTTAAATGGATTATCGTATGCAAAAATATGGGAAGGTTCCTCCTCATTAGTGGATAAACAGTATGATTTTGTTGTTGCAAATATTGTAGCCGATGTGTTGACATTCATAGCTAATGATTTGAAAAAAGCACTTAAACCAAATGCTGTTTTAGTACTTTCTGGGATTTTAGATAAATATGAAGCAAAAGTTCTCAGTTTTTATAAAGATTGTGAGCTTATAGAAAAAATCACTCAAGATGAGTGGGTTACATTGATAGTAAAGAAAAAATAAACATAAAAAAAGAGTAATATGGCAAATCAAGATAAAAATAATAACGATAACAATAACTTCTTTAATAAAAATCCTTTAATAACATTTGCAATATTTTCTATTGTAATTATAGGTCTTTTTAAGATTGTAGTTGGTGATGGTGCTAGTGCAAATGGCACAGCTTTAGGTGCTACAAATAAACATATACAAAAAGTAAGTTACTCTGAAATGAAATCTTTAGTTGACTCAAAAAGTGTTTCAAAAGTAGAGATAGGTCAGACCTATATAAAAGCAAACTCTTCTGATGGTTCTAAGGTCTATACTACTCGTATAGTTAAAGGGGATACAGATCTTGTAAAAGCTTTAGATAAAAACAAGATAGACTATGAAGGTTTTTCTGAAACTAATTGGTTTACTGAGATGTTCGGATGGCTCTTCCCTTTTCTCATCATCATTGGTATCTGGATGTTTTTTGCTGGACGTATGCAAAAAAGTATGGGTGGAGGGCTTTTAGGAATGGGCCAGTCTAAAAAGATGGTTAATTCTGAAAAACCAAAAACAAAGTTTGATGATGTTGCTGGTGTAGAAGAGGCTAAAGAAGAGGTTCAAGAGATAGTGGACTTTTTAAAATATCCTGCTCGTTATGTTGAAATAGGGGCGAAAATTCCTAAGGGTGTTCTTCTTGTAGGTAGTCCAGGTACTGGTAAAACTCTCCTTGCAAAAGCAGTTGCTGGTGAAGCGGAAGTTCCATTTTTCTCTGTAACTGGTTCTAGTTTTATAGAGATGTTTGTTGGTGTGGGTGCTGCTCGTGTTCGTGATCTTTTTGAGCAAGCAAAAAAAGATGCTCCAAGTATTATTTTTATCGATGAGATAGATGCCATAGGAAAGAGCCGTGCAAATGGTGCTAACATGGGTGGAAATGATGAGAGAGAGCAGACACTGAACCAACTTCTAGCAGAGATGGATGGTTTTGGAACTGATACTCCTGTTATCATTTTAGCGGCAACAAACAGACCTGAGATACTTGATCAAGCACTTCTTCGTCCTGGTCGCTTTGATAGACAAGTTCTTGTAGATAAACCTGACTTTGAAGGTCGTGTAAAAATCCTTAAAGTACATATGAAAGATGTAAAGATGGATAAAGATGTTGATGTGGAAGAAGTCGCTCGTCTTACTGCTGGTTTAGCTGGTGCAGATCTTGCAAATATTATCAACGAGGGTGCACTTTTAGCAGGAAGAAGAAGTCAAAAAACTGTAAAACAGAAAGATCTTTTTGAGTCAGTTGAGCGTGCTTTAGCCGGACTTGCTAAAAAATCACGCCGTATTAATCCTAAAGAGAAAAAGATAGTAGCTTATCATGAGAGTGGGCATGCTCTGCTTGCTGAGACGACAGTAGGTGCAAAAAAAGTATCAAAGGTTTCTATCGTTCCTCGTGGACTTGCTGCACTTGGATATACACTTAACAAACCAGAAGAGAATAAATTTATGATGCAGAAGCATGAGCTTTGGGCTGAGGTAGATGTACTGCTTGGTGGTCGTGCTGCAGAGCAGGTCTTTATTGGTGAGATATCAACGGGTGCAGGAAATGACCTTGAGCGTGCGACAGACATTATTAAGTCTATGGTGCAGACATATGGTATGACTGATATCGCTGGTCTTATGGTTTTAGAAAAAACTCGCCAATCATTTTTAGGTGCTGGTGGAGCTGCTGCTCGTGAGTATAGCGATAAGATGGCTGAAGATATGGATACATTTATTAAAGAGTCACTTCAAGAGCATTATGAGTTAGTTGTAAAAAGACTTGAAGAGTATAGAGATGCTATTGAAGATATGGTTGCACTTCTTTATAAGAAAGAGAATATTACAGGGGAAGAAGTTCGTGAAATTATTCACAGTTTTGAAGAGAAGAATGGTTTAGAATCCAAGCTTGATGATAGTATTGATGAGATATCAGAAGAGTTAAAAGTAGATGCTTCAATGATAGATAAATCAGATGAGTCAAGTGATGAGAAGTAATCTGTTCCCAGTTGCTAAAGAGGGCATGAAGTATATCCTATTCAGTGCTTCTTTGCTTCTTTTTACTGTAGTTTTTGATTTAGATTTATTTACTTTCCTATTCTCTTTCTCTACTCTTTTTTTTGTTTATATTTTTAGAAATCCAGAGCGAAAACTAATAAACTTTGAGAAAGGGAGCGTGCTCTCTCCTGCTGATGGCACTCTTCTCTCTGTTGAAGAGTTAGTAAATAATGATAAGTACACTTTAAAAGTAGAGATACAGAGTAGTTATCAAGATATCTCATTGCTTCGTGCACCTTTTAGTGCTCAGATTAGCTCTGTGCAGGATTATGAAGGAACAAGACTTTCTAAAAGTTCAGATCTATTTTCTAGTCTAAATGAGTATGCAAAAATTATTTTTACTGATAATGAAAATAATAATCTCAAAGTTTCACATCGACTTACTAAAAGTTTTAAATCACTCGATATAGATCTTTTTCTTGCTCAGAATATACTCCAAACAAGTAGATATGGAATAATGGTAAGTGGTATAACAACACTCTATCTTCCAAAAAACTTTAGACTTAGTGCTCGTACAGGAGAGCGCTTAAGTGCAGGTGAATCACTTATGGGTTATTTTTCTTAAAGAGTAACTCCTGTGTATCTATCTCAAAATCAAAAAAGTGTGACTGATACCCATCTTGATGTATTCTAGAGAGTTGAATCACTGCTCCTTCATTATTTTTTATTTCCAAGTATAAGAGTGCTAAGGCATATCTACTTTCATAGTAATCACTATTTTTTAGCTTAGAGAGTTCTAAGAGGGCAATCGCATTACCATGATGTCCTGCAGCTGTTGAAGCTACTGCACCTAGAAAAAGTGTGTAAGAGTCTTGTACCTTCAACTCATCTATAAGTGTATTGTAAAGAGTATAGGACTCCTCAAAGTGCTTGTCAAAGAGAGAAGCAAGAGCTAAACTACTGACGATCTCTTGTGTATTTTCACTAGTGCTACTTAGAACACTTTTTAGCTGTTGGCGTAAAAAGTAAAGCTTACCTATGATGAGATTCTCTTGTATGTATAAATACCTAGTGATATAAGGGCCAAAATAGAGATCGTTAAAAGTAAAGTCCTGTTTACGAAGATAGTTTAATACCGCGCTAGCATATTTCTTAGGTGGTTCCTCGGAGAAGTGTGCATCTATGTAGAGTAGATGAGGAAGAATCTCATGTGGCAAGAGAAGAGTAAGTGTCTTTGTTGCCTTTTTCGCTACTTTTAAGTTATTAGTTTTAAGACTAATTATTGTGTTAAGAAGTAGGTAAAGGGGTCTTTTTTTATAGCTATTATCTAACCAGTCAACTGCTGAAATATAGTTATTGTCTGCTATAAACATAAGTGTTTTATAGAGTTCCTTATCTTCACTATCTTCCTCATTGTTTATAGCATCCTTTAATATTGAGCGGAGTTTAGTAGAGTCTTTATGGATCAGTTGACTAGTCATTACTGCATACACACCAGAAAGGTAGTTCTTGGCATCTAGGTAGTACGAACGCAAGAAGTGCTCATTCGCTTTTTTGAGGTCACCCATCTGTGCATATGTGAGTGCTAAGTTATACTGGAGTATAGAGTGTTTAGGCTGTAGTTTGACTAGAGCTTGTAGTTCACTATTTGCATCTCGTATTTTTAGATTCAGTGCTTTTTTAATCGCTTGTGTTATTCCTATATTTACACTTGAAGAAGAGGAACTTGTTTTGAGGTATTTTTTTGCTGAACGAATATTATCAATATACATATTCGCATTTCCTTTACGAATATAACTAATGGTTTGATTAGCATTAAAGATTTTGTAGGGTGAAAATGCAAAGATTTTTTGGTAGATAGTATTTTTTGAGGTCAAAATACTATGTCTATATCTAAGCTGTGCTTTGAGTGTATCAAAGAGTGCATCATCGAGTTTGACATGGATGGGATAGTATGCATAGACCTCTTTTGGATACATATCTGTCATATTACTTATTTTTGTAGCAGCTTGTGCGAGGCGACCTAATCTGAGGTTAATAAGTCCAAGAGCAAGTTGTGCTTTTACTGGTTGGATGTTCTGAATGATAGCCTCGTCTAAATGCCCAATAGCAAGTGTAAAATCTCCAACACGAGCATAAAGTAAGCCAAGACTAAATTCATCTAAAGGTTCAAAATCTTTTTCCATCGCCTCTATTGCATCATAATCATTTTCGTAGAGTGCATTAATTTTTGCACTTAGGTGCTTTTGTATCTGTGGATACTCTTTAGAAGTGCTGTTTTTAAGTGCATTGAGTGCCGAGAGATAATCTTGTTTATAGTAACTTATAAGTGTATAGTAATAAGAGTATAGAGGTGAGTTAGTCTCATAAGGTAGGTATACATAAGCTAAATCAATATAGTAGTGAAAGCTTTTTTCATCCTTGAGATGCAGTGCACAAACAGCTGCATTTATAGCACTGACACATCGTTTTTCATCGTTTTTTATAGCTTTAGCAAAGGTTTTGAGTGCTAAGGAATACTGCTCATTTTTGAGTTGTGCTACACCAAGGTTATACTCCGAAATGGCTTCACTGTACTGTGCAATATTTTCATAGAGTGAGAGAGCCTTTTCTTTGGAGCCATTCGTATAGAGATAGTTTGCCTTTGCAATCATATTTTCTAGTCTTGATATCTCAATATGAGGTTTTGGCTTCTGTTGTAGTTTTTTGTCGAGTAGGGATATATCCTTGGAGTTTAATGTATCTTCAGGATCTGAAGAGCTAAGTGAGATCACTAGAGCTATGATAATGAGTAGTAAAAGAAAAGCAATAGATCCAAAAATAATAAGTTTTTTCTTATTTTGAGTGGCTGGAACTTCTGAGAGTTCTTCTTCTGTCCCAAAGGAATTTTCTATGGCTTCATTATCTTCAATGATAATTATCTCTTCTTCTTGCTCTGCCATGAACTCCCTTTAATTTATCTATCGTTTATGTAGCAAATAGAGTGCCATTTTACTATAATTTTATGACTATTTTTAATAGTAGTATTTGAGTGAATAAATAATACCAGATTGATAACTATCTGAACCTAGTTTATATTTTGCGTATCGGTACTGTATTCCTGTTGTAAAGGATGGTGTAATTTTATACCAACATGAGAGTGCACCATTAAGCCCATAACTTTTTCCATCACCTATCGCTTCGCCATCAATAGTTTCATAACTTTGGCTTGCTCGAGAAAATTCTATCTCATTCCAGTTAAATAAGTAAAAATCTTCTTCGAAAAGCTTAAAGTCATAGTTAAATGACCACCCAGCCATGAAGCCATTAAATCCTGTGTAGTAAGTACTATTTTGGTAATGCGCTCCAAGAAAAGGAATAATCCAAAAATCACCAGACTCACTACGGTACTTATAAGAAACTCCTGCTACAAGGTTATTTACATAAAAATCTTTTGAGTTTAGATAGAAAGTCTGTAGATGCAGGGCAAAGCCATTTTGTATATAAATGTCGAGAATAGGCTTTAATGCTAAACGTAGATTATCAGGAGTAGGGCTATTATATTTTTTTAGAGGATTTTCTATATCAGTAAAACCGTAAAACTCACCCCAGTCCCAACTAGCACCACCCTCTAGCTCTAAGTAAGCGAAATCTTTTTGAAGAGAGTTACTTTCAGTCGAAGAGGACCAGTCAAGATAGTTGACACTAGTGTCTATAAAAGAGTAATTCGATGCATTGAGAGATGATATAAGTAGAGACAAATAAATATATATTTTCATTGTCATTAGTATACAATATTTTGACTTAGAATAATTTTTATTGAATAAAGCTAGTTTAATATTAATAAGATATAATAATTTTTTTAAAAAAGGAATAAAATGGAAAATAACATAAAAAATTCATTTATGAGTTTATCAGTAATAACTTTACTAGCATTTACAGGATGTGGGTAAGATAATACAGATTCATCTGCTTTATCAAATGAAACAAGTACAGAGAATGTGTCGGATGCTTTTATTGCAAACCAAAGAGCTGTATTAGCTGCAAGTTTAGATGGTACTGAAGGTGCTCAGTCTCCTAGAGATATAGACTCTTTAACTGGAAATAATACAAAGACTACCATTACTGCTGACCCCTTTACTCTTATGAATCTTTGTGATATTCACTTTCATAAAAGTGCAGAACATAAAGGTGGAGAGTTTACCAAGTATGCTGGAAATGGAAATGGTGAAGGTTATGGTTCAGGTTATGAGTATAATGATCGTGATAAACTTACAGCAGCAGAGTTAGCCCCTTATCCATTTAAAGAACAGTCTGAGCATAATCCTTTATATCCAGGTGATACTATCGAAGCTCACTATGTTTATTCTGACAATGCTGGTGCATATTTAGGAAATGGTCTTGGAACTTGTCTTGGAACTGCTCCAGCAGGAACACAACCTTCACTTTTAGTAGAGTCAGAAGTTTATGTCCTAGTAAATGATACTACTGCACAAGATTTTAATGTCTTAAATAAGATTACAACAGAAGCAAACGGCTTCCATCAAGCAGCAAGTATTCCTGATCCTACTGGTACTAGAGCAGTACATTATGAAGGTTCAACAACTGGTCCATCTTATGATGAAAAGGTTTCTCCTTATCAAGTAAGTTGGGTTGTGCGTAAGCATGTTACTAAGGTAAACATTGCAACAGTAGAAACATGGTTAGAGCATAATGACTTTAATGAAACACATGCCCATGGTGTAAGAAATCTTGTTATAAATCCTGCTTTACTTTCTCAAATTAACTAATAGATCGATCTTCTTGTCTCATCTCTTCGTAGGTGAGACTAAACATAAAGTAAATAATTCGCTGTTCATAGATTTCTCTCTTATATAGTTTTTACTTCTACCTTAGATTGCATTATAAAGATAAATTCATCTTTAGTGAAAGGCTTGAAATTATAATCGATACTATCAGAAACTTTAGCAATAGTACAAGAAGATAAAAAGGCTGAGGCTGTTGCGAAGATGTTTTAAAAGTGCTTTATGCTATAATTGTTTAAATTTATGATGAGGATTTTAGATGACAATGATGTTAAATGTAAAAGATAAATATGTTCAACAACTTGAGAATTTTGTAAATTCTTTACCAAAAGATGCTATTGAAATTAAAGATTCATTAGATATGGAAATTTCAAAAAGGGTTAGTAGTTATCGCAATAGTGAGATGAAAACTATTTCATTTGATACAGGATTAAACTCCATTAGGGAGAAACTAGTATCAAAGATTTAATTTTAGAAAAGTCCGATAGGTTTGATGAAGAGCTAGAAGTTATAGTTCATTTTATAGCAGAAGATAGTCCAAGTAGAGCACTGTCATTTTTTGATAATGTGATTGCTAAAATCAAAGAAATACCAAATAATCCGTACATGTACCGACAAAGAGAAGCTTTTCCTGATGGTAAAACAAGGGAATTGATTTTTAAAGGTTATACAGTTCCGTTCTATATTGACGATGAAAATAATAAAATAATAGTTTTAGGAATTTTTAACCAAAACATTTGGCAATAAATCCTTTTTCCAAAAACCCACCAAAAAACACCACAAAAAAGTGGCTTCAAATAGGCAGTTACTTCTACTTATTCACTAAAATAAGAGTAAACAACTCTCTAAAAGTTTAATAACCTACATTCCTAAGTAAGGCTTAAGTACTTCAGGAATATCAATACTTCCATCTTCATTCTGATTATTTTCCATGATAGCTACAAGGGTACGACCTACAGCTAAAGAAGAGCCGTTGAGTGTGTGAACAAACTCATTTTTCTTTCCATTTTTATAACGAATTTTTGCTCGTCTTGCTTGGAAGTCTCTTGTGTTTGAGATAGAGCTTATTTCACGGTATTGGTCTTGCCCTGGTAGCCATACTTCTATGTCAGTTGTATGTGCAGCACCAAAGCCTAAGTCTCCGGTACAGAGGTTTACAAGTCGATGAGGAAGCTTTAGTGCGGTGAGTATATCGGATGCACAACTTACCATCTGCTCAAACATTATCTCGCTTGTATCTGGTGTCGTTATTGCTACGAGTTCGACTTTGTGAAACTGGTGTTGGCGTATCATTCCACGGGTATCACGACCTGCTGCACCTGCTTCTTTTCTAAAGCATGAAGTGTAAGCAGTCATTCTTTTTGGTAGCTCATCAGTTGCAAGTATTTCATCTTGATACAGGTTTGTAACTGGTACTTCAGCAGTAGGGATTAGGAAAAGTTCTTGCCCATCCATCTTGTAGAGGTCATCTTCAAACTTAGGAAGTTGTCCAGTTCCCTCAAGTGCTTGACGGTTTACTAGTGCTGGAACACTTACCTCTTCAAAGCCTCTCTCACGGTTAAAGTCTAGCATGAAGTTTATAAGTGCACGTTCAAGTCTCGCACCCATTCCAAAACTTACTGAAAATCTTGAAGTAGCTAGTTTTACACCGCGTTCAAAGTCTATCCATCCATTTTGCTCAGCTAGTTCCCAGTGCTCTTTGGGAGTGAAGTCAAACTCTTTAGGAGTAAGTACTTTTTTAAGTTCTATGTTGTCCTCTTCATCTTTTCCATCTGGCACACTATCATCTGGCATATTTGGCACTGCCATGGCTATAGTTTCTAACTCTTCTTGGCGTTCGCGTTGTACTTCTACTGCATCAGCTACTTTGATCTTGTTCGCATCAACTTTTGCTTTAAGCTCAGATATATCTTTGCCCTCGCGTTTATAAACACCAAACTCTTTACTCATTGCGTTTTGTGCTGCTTGAAGTGTTTCAAACTCCTGCTTGGCAACTCTTAGAGACTCAAACTTCTCTTTTAATGTTGTTAAGAGCTCAGCACTAACACCTTTACGAGTAAGCTTAGCACTCATACCTTCAAAATCTTTCTGTAATAGTTTTAAATCAATCATTTTCTACCTTTAATTATGTTAATATTTCTTTTGCTACTTGGAACTGGTTGGCTGTCATGAGGTGTATCTTTGGATGTAAAGCTTTAAGTTCATCAAAAAGATTCTTACTGAGCTCAAAGCCTACCTTATACTCTTCTTCACTCCCTTTTTCATGAGCGACTCTAAGTTTCTCTATCCAGATGTCAGGAACATTTATACCGGGTACATGTGCAGAGAGAAACTGTGCAGTACGGAGTTTAGTTATTGGAAAAACACCAAAGATAAGCTCTCCTCTTTTTTTCTCAGAGCAACACTCACGGTTGGCATTATCACGGAGTTCTAAAAGCTGCTTAGCATTTTCTATGTCATAGACAGGCTGTGTGATGATACCCATCGCTCCATGTTTTATCTTTTTTTGTATCTTCTTTTGAAGAGTTTTAGGATTTTTCGCATAGGAGTTGACTACTGCAAAAGGGTAGAGTGTTTTTGGCTCAGCCCCAAGAGGTTTCCCTGCATAGTTCATTCCTGAGTTAAATGCAGAGATGATGTCAAGGAGTAGTGTGCTATCACCCTCAAAAACACCCTTCGTATGTGGCTGGTCACTCATAGTTGCTGGGTCACCAGTAAGAGCGAGTATAGCTCTGATATCGACTTCATTTGCACCAAGAAGGTCAGACTGGAGTGCGATTTTGTTACGGTCACGCATACTCATGGTTGCGATAACAGGCTTGTGAAATCTATCTTGCAACATTTTTGCTGCAAAAAGTGCATTGTATTTTAGTTTTGCAAGTGGGTTGTCTGTAGTTGAAAAAGCATCTACATATTTGTCAAGTTCTAACTCTGCAATTTTCTCTATGATTGGAGCAAAAGTAGGGGAGTGCCCTGGAGTTGTCTCAAGAGTGATATATGTGCCATTATTTAGCTTTTCTAGTAAAGTATCAAACAAATAAAAGTCCTCTTTAGTTATAATGCCTTTATTATAACAAAAGAGAGTAAGTATGAGTTTAAAATTAGCTGTTTTTGATTTCGATTCGACACTAATGGATGGTGAGACTATTGATTTTTTTGCAGAGGAGTTGGGAATAGGGCAAAAAGTTGCTGCTATTACCGAAGAAGCTATGAGTGGAAGACTTGATTTTTTTGAGTCTTTACAACAGCGTGCGGCACTTTTAAAAGGATTGGATTTTTCTGTAGTAAAGAAGATAAGTGAAAACCTCCCTTACATGAATGGAGCAAAAGAGACTATAGCTGCATTAAAAGCTAAAGGACTCACTGTTGTATGTTTTAGTGGTGGTTTTAGAACGGCGACAGGATATGCAAAAGATATTTTAGGCTACGATGCAGATTTCTCAAATGTTTTACATGAAAAAGATGGCAAGCTCACTGGACTTGTAGGTGGAGACATGATGTTTTCATACTCAAAGGGTGATATGTTACAGCGATTACAGAAGATACTCGGTGTAAGTGAAGAAGAGACTTTAGTCTGTGGTGATGGAGCAAATGACCTTAGTATGTTTGCTCATGCTGGAACTCGCGTGGCATTTTGTGCTCGCGAGATTTTAGAAAAAGAGGCAAACATCATCATTAAAGAAAAAGATTTAACAAAAATATTGGAGCAATTATAATGTTAGAAAGTACAGTGTGGCGTCAGTACCATGAAGAGAATAGTTTTAGAGAGAAGTTAGCAGAGTTCTGTGTTTTGGACACTTTAGATCTTATAGAAGATGACAAGATACTTTATGGTGTTTTAAAGTCAAAACTTACAAAAAAAGAGTTAAAACTTTTTGCTATGGACACTGCAAACCTTGGAGATGAACAGCTAAAGTCCGATTTTTCTTACGATGATGACCAGCTTCAAAAAGCAAAATTTAAGCTTTATAAAAAACTCAAACAAGATAAAACACGACTAGAATTTAGAGAATCTTCACAAAATTCTTAGGGATAATAGAGGGAGAAGGTATTTAAAGTTTAAGAAGCAATTCTTATAATTAATCTACTATTTATCTAATAAATTGTAGCATACTGCAGACTTAAATCACAAAGGAAATTCAATGAAAAAAACAACTTCATTATTATTAGCTACTATGATGGCAGGATCAGTTTTCACGACAAGTGCAATAGCTGATGCCAAACATGGTCAAAGATTCTATCTGAAAAAACTAAAAATTTGTAAAAAAGATGGTCTGAAAAATGGTGCTGTTTTTGCAACAAAGCATTCACGTCAAGAGTGGGCTTCTATTAAAGATAGCGGTAAAATTCAAGACGAATGGAAAACAATTTGTCCACACGGTGAGAAGAAAATTAAAAAAATGAAAAAGAAAGATATTAAAAATCTTTATGATTTCTGCTGGAAATATGCATCTGATGGTGAAGTACCATCTTGTGGTTAAGTTTTAACTAATTTTTAAGAGAGCTTTTGAGTTCTCTTTCCTTCTTCTTATTTATTTTAAAATTATTTTCAGTGAGACTCTTCTAGATAATTTTCTATCTTCCTTATCCTTAATCATAATATTTTTAGCATAGCTATAACCACTCCCTTTTAAAATCTTTGAGAGCCATTTTTGTTCTGTTTCATTTGCATTTGTAAAAAGAGAATTTAGTATTGTAAATGAGCGCTGTAGCGAGAGTTTTGCATTGTTGAGGTACCTTTTTTTAAAGTCCACTCTCCCCCATTCACTTGAAGTGTATCCATTTATTTCTAGAGTCTGGATTGATGTTCTATTTGTATAGAGAAAAGGGATGAGTTTATGATTTAATGCTTTAAGTAGTGTAGTTTGTTGCTGAGTTAGTTTTGATTGAGCAACTTTGAAGTAGAGTGATTTATCCTGAAGTAGTATTGTAAGGTCTTGTTTTATCTTTATTTGCTTATTATCTATCTCTTTTTGAAAAAGTTTGCAAAGTTTATCGTAAAAACTAGAAGTCACAGTAGGAAGCTGTACCATTGAAGCATCAGGGTTGATCTTTGTTATCCACATATGTGTCTCTTGTGAGTTATTATTAGTATAGAGACCGGCAATAGCTGCTTGCGAATTATGCATGATAGTAACGGCATTAAAAAGATCATAGTTTTCACTACCATAATGTTCTTGGTTTAGAAGAACAAGATTGGAGTCAAGCATCATTGCTAAACCATCTGTATCGTAACTGTCTTTAACATATCCAACTGCAATAAATCTACCATCCGAATACTCTTTTATATCATTTATTTCACTTGGATATGTTGTAAATATCTCTTTATCTATTAAAATATTTTTATACAGGTCAAATTTAATGAAGCGTATATGCTCTTTTTGCATCTCATTATACTGTGTAAGCACTAGTACAAAATTATTGTCTTTAAGTCGAATGATTTTTTTAGGGATAATAGTGTTATCATCATTTTTTGTCTTTTTGTAGTGTTTAAGCCAGATTCGGTTACCATTTTGAGTTATACGCATTAGAGTGACATGTCTATTTTTATCATAAGATGTTGTACTTACAACTACTATTGAACCATCTACAGCTTCAGCTGCATCGATGCCATTATCATCATGAGGTGTGCCATATTTTTTACTCCAGAGAATTTTGCCATCTTTTGAAAAGCGAGTGAGAAATGTATCTGTATTCCCTAGTCCTGTATTAAACATGTCATCAGTTGTTGAACGCGATGTTGTTGAAGAACCAATAGCTAAAACTCCACCATCACTCAGTAGGATTAGGTTACTCATACGGTCATAGTTTTTTGTACCAAACATCTTCGTAAAGATTATATTTGCTTTGGCATCAAGTTTGAGTATTAGTAGTGAGCCATCAAGTGTATAACCACCTACAAAGTAACCATTGGATGGTGTTTTAACTACTGCTATCGCCTTGTTAAAACGGGAGAGTTTAGCCTGCTTGGAGAGAATAACTTTTGCCTTCGCATCTACACTAATTATGTGCATTTGTGAGCCAAAATTTCCAGAAGAGTTGCTTAAGTACTCAAAGGCATCTGTGTAGGAGCGAGAAGCTGTCGTACTCTTTTTATACTCTTTAGAAAAACCAACTGCAGTAAGTGTGCGGTCATAGTTCTCTGTGATGTCAAAAAGTCCAGCATTAAAAGGTTGTTGTATTATGATAGAGTAGTCAGTTTTATTGGCAAGGAGTGAAGTCATAAGAAGCAAAAGTGTAAGTATATATTTCATTAGGGGTACTTTTTTAAAAGTATAAAGCAAATAATATTCCTAAACCTTCTAGTATAAAATAAAAAGTTGGGTGAATTTTAAAGAGGTTCCCCCTAAAAAGGGGAGAGGTGAAAACCTATTTAAGGTTTTCGAATGGTGCAGTTACAACTGTTTTACGAGTTACAGTGTAAGGAACTAGTGCTGCTGCACGAGCTCTTTTAATAACTACAGAAATCATGTCCTGGTGACGTTTACAATTACCTGTTAAACGACGTGGCATGATTTTATATCTTTCTGAAAGAGAGAAACGTAGTGCTCCTGCATCTTTATAATCCATGAAGTCTACTTTTGCTTCACAGTACTTACAATATCTTTTTTTATATTTTCTTTTTTCTGCCATGGTATTTCCTTTTGTTATCTATT
>JALWTK010000064.1 GCA_027082875.1 Sulfurimonas sp.
GAGTTGAACCTATCTAAACGCTCTATCCCCTCTTGCAGTCTCTCTATCATCGCATTAAAAGAGACGACAAGCTCTTTTATCTCATCATCCTCTTTTGGAACTTCTATGCTTTTTGTAAATTTAGTGACACTGATGTCTTTCGTGGCGTTTATAAGTCTGTTGATGGGAGATAAAATTTTATCTAACATCTTACTTGCTAATAAGATAAATACTAAAAGTAAAATAGGAATAATCCAGAGGAGAGTATCTTGAAAATTCTCTATCTTGTTATCAATGTTTTTTTGAAAAACCATAATCTTTTTTGTACCAATTTTTTCTATATAAAGAGCATCTATATAGTCATCATCATTAGTATGTTTTAAGATGAAAAAATTCTTCTTTTTGTGAAGATAATACTTGAAGTTTTGTAAACTAAAATCACTATTCTTTATTTTTATTTTGCCATCTTTGACTACAGCAATCCCGATATTTTGTGTTGCTATATGGTCTTCGTATTTATGAGCGATAAATTCAAGTTTACTTTTTATATTATTATCTATACTTTTGTCTAAAAAATAGCTAAAGAAAAATGCAAATAGTGCTAAAACAACAAAGGCAACAGTTCCAAACCAGACAAGTACACGAGATTTTAGAGAGTTAAACTTCAACTTTATACCCCAAACCACGGTTACTTTTTATAAGCTCTTTACCTAGTTTTTTTCTCAGGTGATACACGGTTACTTGAATAACATTAGAGTTAATATACTCTTGATTACTCCAAAGTTGCTCTTCTATCATGGCGTTTGACACATAAGCATTTTTGTTTTTAAAAAAAAATAGAAGAAGTTCATACTCTTTTGATGTAAGTTCAACTCTTTGCTGATTTTTTGTCACTACTTTATTATCACTATCTATCTCAATGTCGCCTATTTTCAGATGTGTTACACCTTGAGAGATATTTCTCCTATAGAGTGCTTCTACTCTTGCCTCTAACTCTGCAAAAGAGAATGGTTTTGAAAGATAATCATCGGCACCATGTTTTAAGCCTATGATTTTATCTTCGGTGTCTCCTTTAGCACTGAGCATAATAGTTGGAGTTGTGATGTTTTTTTCTCTAAGAGAGCTTATAACTTCTATGCCATTTTTAAGTGGAAGCATCCAATCAAGTATGATAACATCATAGCTATTCATAAGAGCTAGATATTCCCCATCTTCACCGTTCATAGCACTGTCAACTACATAACCATCTTCACTAAAAGCTCTTTGCAAAAGTGAAAGTATATTTTCATCATCTTCTATTATTAGTAGTTTCATTTGTTACATTGCAACCATGCCAATAATTAATAAAACTCCAACAATAGTAGAAGTTATAATTAGAGAAGAGATATTTACCTTTATATTTCTACTTGAGAACAAAAAACCAAGTATTATAAAAAGAGTAACATCAATAAGACCATGACTCGTCCAATGGTGTCCACTTAGTGCTACCATCATCGTATGAACTAAAGGAATCTCTTCTTTAACAATCATCAAAAAAGTATTAAAAAGTATCACTATTGCCGCAGATATTCCAAATCCAAGAGTGTACTTATCTAGTTGTGTATTCATTGTAAACCATCCTTGTGCATGTATGCTATCTCTGCTCCATGTGATATAATAGCTCCAGCTCCATCAATATAAAGCATAAGTGCAAGAATAAGTACTCCTAGGGTTATAAGAAGTTTTTGAGCACTTGTGTTGTTTGCAATACTATTTCTAAAAGCCACAAGTGGAAGATAGAGTGATAAAATGAGCACAACAAAAAAGATATGCTCTTTTGTTTCCATAAAAAAACTATGAGAAAAACTCCAACTACTCTTAACAATAACAGCCTTATCCACTCCATAAAAGACCACATACCAGTATCCAGCTATAATCCAAATACTTACCATCATAAGTGCGATACTTAGCGATAGCATTCTCACTCTTCTCTCATTAATATTTACACACTTTAAAGAGACTATTAGCCATACAACAAGAAGCATGGTAACAACAGCTATTGCTGGATGCAATAGTAATAGTATACTTTCGAACATAATTTTTTCCTCTAATAATTTACTGAACTCTCTTACTTCTATTTTTATATTGTATTTTATCTAAATTAATTGAGAATGAAAAAAGAACTTTATAAAGAAAATCTTCAATTTTATTGTTATTTTTGAGCAGTCACTTAGTTAGCAATTTATTATAAATAGGTGCTATAATTTACAAGTTTTAAAATTAGGAAGGAGAAATAATGCTAAATTTTATGATTTACAATATTGTTGTCTATGCCGTTTACAGCCTTATAGATTTTTTATGCCTTTCGTTAGGGATTTATAAACCAATTTCTCTCGAAAATTTAACAGATACTACTATTTATATACTCGTGTTTAATACTTTTGTATCAGCAATTATTGGGTATTTTATTATGCAATATATAAAAAGAAATTTTTTACTCGAAAAATAAAAACTAGTCTCAATTATCGAACTCTTATAAAATAAAAAAAGAGTGGAATAATATAAAGATTAATAACAATCGCAAAAAGCAAACCACCCATAATGGCAATAGCCAAATCTTGAATAATCTGTGTTCCCGTGCCTATTGCTAATGCGATAGGCAGAAGGGCTAAGGCATTTGATACCATTGTCATAAGAATAGGTTTTGCTCTTAGAGCTAGAGCATCGAGCTGTTGTTCTATCTCATCACTTTGATTTTGCGGATTCATTTGATAAAAATCAAAAATAAGCACATTGTTATTTATCACGATACTTAGCACTATTAAAATCCCCATAAACGCCATAATATCAAGTGGTTTTCCTGTGAGATACAAAGCTCCTAAAACTCCTGTCGTTGTGAGGATTAACGCCATAAGTATGCTTATGGCTATACGAAGAGAACTGAAGTTAAGTAGTAATCCTATAAAGATAATAGTGATAGCAAAAAGTATAACTAAACTCATCTCTTTAAAAGACTTCTGTTGCTCTTTGTAAAAACCATTTATATCAGTTGTGATGTTATCAGGCAGACTCGCGTTTGCAAGAGAAGTTTGGATATTTTTCACAACGCCACTCATATCGTTACCCTTAAAACGAACCCCTAAAACACAAACAGGAGAGAGGTTATAGTGTGTTACCTCTGCTACTTTATGTTGGTAACTTATGTCGGCTAACTCTTTAAGTGGGATTTGCTCTTTTAGTATTGGCGAATAGATTTTAAGAGTGGTTTTGAGATACTCTATTGGGTCGATATTTGGGCGACTCATAATCACTCTGAGATTTGTAAGTTTTTCTCCATTGGCTATACTTAAGACCACTTCACCATAGTAAAGCGAGCGAATCTGAGTTCTTATCATCGCTTCATCTATGCCATATCTTGAGAGTGCCATACTTTTGGCTCTAATATTAATAGATGGAGAGGCATAAGAAGTAAGTACATTTACCTCTTCAACATCTTTTATCATTTTAAGTTTTTTTTGTAGTTTGTACCCCTCATGTGTAAGTTCATCAGGGTTAGAGCCATAAAGCATAACAGCGATAGGTGCTTCTGCTCCCATAATGTCACCCAGTCTATCCTCTAAAACCTGAGAGATTCCGAGTTCTACTATGTTTGGTATTTGTGCCTCTATCTTACTTCTTAGCTCATCTATCACATCAAAAGTACTTCGTTTATGGTGTGCTTTGAGAGTTACTAGAAAATCCCCGTTATTTATGGGAACACTTAGCCGTCCGAGTCCTGTACCTATTCGCATACTCCAACCATCTACACCTTTTACAGTGGAGATAATCTTTCCTATTTGAGCAAACTCTTCTTGCGATTGGTCTAGTGTTATATCTGTAGGTAGAACTAAATCCACAACGATATTTCCCTCATCCCACTCTGGTAAAAAAGTTGATGGTGTGTGAAGATAAAGGTAAGCAGAAGTTGCAAGAGCGACTAAGATAATAGGCAAGGAAATCCAAGAGTGTTTAAAGCTTTTTCGTAAAAAATTAACATATTTGTCTATATACTTTTGCATAAAATCTTCATGTTTATTTACATTTTTTGGGAGTGCAAGATAAGCGATGATTGGCGTTAGAAAAATAGCTATAACTTGAGAGACTAAGTAAGTGATAACTAGAACAGTAGCTAACTGCTTAAAGAACTCTCCAACTATCCCACTTACAAGTAAAAGAGGAATAAAGATAAGAGCCGAAAGGATAGTAGCTATACTCATAATAGGTAAAATCTCACGCGATCCTTTGATAATGGCGTTTTGTTTTGTCTCACCATTTTCATAGTGGCGTTCGATACTTTCTATAACTATAAGCATATGGTCTATCAGACCACCGAGAGCGGCTACCATTCCGCCCAAAGAGAAAATATTAAGATCGATCCCTACAAGCTTCATCCCTATCATCGTAATAAAAAAAGTGACAGGGATGATAACAAGAGCGGCCAAAGAGAGAGTGAATTTTCTCAAAAAGAAAAAGACTATAAGCACAGCGATGATAGACCCAAGAGCGATGGCATCTACAACACTCCCCACAGCCTCTTTTATAAAATCTGTTCCATCATAATACTTCTCTATGTGTATGCCATCATGAGAGAGTTTTTTGTTCAGCTCTGCTACCTTTTTGTTAAAAGCTTTTTGTACAGTTACTGCATTCGCATCTGGTTGGCGAAGTAGGTCAAACACGACACTGTTTTTATATCTACTTGATGCTGAAAACTGTTTGATAGGGTTTTGTTGTTCTAGCATAAGGGCGATGTCGGAGAGTTTTATGCTTTTTTGATTACCAAGATTTATGTCTAAATTGAGTAACTCATTTGCATTTTCTCTTTTTTGGTTCAAAGAGAGAATATATTGAGTATGTTTAGAGTTTATTAGCCCTAAAAAATCTATGCTATTTTGAGCTTTTAATTGTGTGATGATGTCATTTATGTTGAGCTTATACTCTGCTACTTTTTTACTATCGAGAACAAGTTTGTACTCACTCCATGCAGGAGCTTTCATCTCTATATCAAAAACACCATCAATGCCTAGCATCACAGGTTTAAGTTCATAGTAGAGCTTTTCGGTGAGTTTGGCACGAGAGATGTTGTCTGAACTGATGGTGTAGATAGAGACAGGATACATACTCGGCGTCGCTTGTCGTATGGTAACCTTCGCATCTTTGCTTATACTGTTTTTTATATCTGCCATACGAGCTTGCACAAGTTGATATGCCAAATAAGGGTCGATACTCCAATTAAAATAGATATTTATATCTGTATTTCCAACTGAAGTAGAAGAGACTATCTTTTGCACATCTTGCACCGTTTTTAAAGCTTCTTCACTCGGTTTTGTAACAGAGTAGAGCATTTGAGATATGGGAGTATGCCCATTATCAATGCTTACTTCAATACGAGGAAAAAATATATTTGGCAATACTCCCTGAGGAATAGTCGTTGAGAGCTTATAACCAACAGCCGTTAAAAGTGAGATAATGAGAATAATAGCAAGTTTATTTTTTAAGATGTAGTGATAAAAATCTTTTCTCTCTTGCATTATTTTACACTTACTTTGAGGTTATCATGGAGCATATAAGCATTTTTGAGTGCTATTTTACTTTTTTTTGGAAGAGTATTTTTTATAAGAGCATTTTGAATCATATCTTTTTGTATCTCTATAAAAAAGAGATGAGCGATATTTTTTTCATCTACGAGATAGACAGCAGGATGATTTTGTACTAAAACAATCGCCTCTTTTGGGATGAGTAAACCCTTGAGTGTTTTGAGTTGTATTGTCGCATTGAGTTGGAGATTAAGAGGAAGTTTTTGCTTAGGTTTAACTATCACTTCTATTAGATTTTGAGAAGTTTTTGGCACTATATTTATCACTTTTGCAGAGCTATTTTTGTAGCT
This sequence comes from Sulfurimonas sp., assembly GCA_027082875.1. Taxonomy (GTDB): domain Bacteria; phylum Campylobacterota; class Campylobacteria; order Campylobacterales; family Sulfurimonadaceae; genus Sulfurimonas. The sequence goes on from JALWTK010000064.1 coordinate 5,885, forward strand.
ACTTTGGAGTGAGACTTGCATCCCTTTTTTTATTTGTGAAGCATATTCACTTGCTACAAAAAGTTTCACGTAGTTGTTTGTATCTAAAAGTGTCGCAATCTTTTCACCATAATTTATAAAACTGTTCTCTCCTGCGAGTTGTGTTAGAGTAGCACTTTTTTTAGCAAGTATAGTAGCATTTTTCTTTTCTAACTGAAGTATTTCATACTCATTTTTTGTACTTTGCAAAGCTTCTCTGAGTTGCATCAAAGCTATCTTATCACTAAGGTAGCTATTTTTAGAGCCTACTCCCATCTTATACTTCTCTTGTGATCTTTTGAGTTTTTCTCTAAAAGAGTCAGCTTCGCCTTTTTGCAAGAGCAATTTTTTTTGTAAAAATTGTAGTTTTTTATCTCTCTTTTCACTGCTGAGAGTCGCAATTACACTCCCTTTTGTAACAAAACTATTATTAGCAACAGCCAAATGTAAAACACCTGAACTCTTTGCAATAACTGAGATGTTATTTGATGACTCCACTTTACCTATTGCACTGAGAGTTATAGCACTCTTGTTTTGGCTTGGGGTAAAAAGAGTTACTGAGACATTTGTAGCCCATAGGGAGAGTGCACTCACAAAAAGAATTACTAACTTTGAAAACATATTTAACCTTTTTTATTCGTATTTTACAATAACACGATGAAATGAATATGAAATCTTTTCTCTTTCTCCTAAATCGCCTCTTCGCCATATCTTTTTTTATAGTATTTTAAGATACCCATTTTCACTATATCATTAAAGACAAACCAAACAAAAGCATATCCCCAAATATATAATGCCCATTGCCATCCAACTGCTGTCATTATATTTAAACCATACATCCCGATGAGTGTTCCACCAA
>JALWTK010000065.1 GCA_027082875.1 Sulfurimonas sp.
AAACTTCTCATAGCAAATCAATTTTTAGAAGAAGAAAAAGAACACAAACTCAAAGTTTACGAGGAGAAAGAAAAATACTCCAACTATCAAGAGGAGCTAGCCTTTTCAAAAGAGCTTAATATCTTAAGAAATGACTTTTATTATCAGATGATAGATATGAATGACTATGCTTTCATAGACTTTTTTTATCAACCACTTGATACTTTAAGTGGAGATGCCTATAGTGCGCGTTCAGTTGGAGAAAACAAGATCTTTTACTTCATAGTAGATGGGATGGGCAAAGGTATCTCTGCATCTCTTAGTTCTATACTGATGACCTCTTTTATCAACTATCTTATTGATATCTCCTCAGAATTTGACCTTAACAGGATTATTTATGACTCGATTGAGTATATTAAACCTATCTTATTAGACACAGAGACCCTTTCCATAGAGTATATACTTCATGACAACGAAAAACAACTCATGAGCTACGCAACCTTTGCAATGCCTGCTCTTTTAATGCAAAACAATCAAGGTCGCATAGAGAGGATCAACTCTAACAACCAGCCTATCAGCAAGTACATCACAAAGTTTAAGATAGACACTTACGATATAAAAAATATCAACAAATTTCTTTTTTACAGTGATGGCATCATAGAAAATGAAACAAGATTTAGTAACAAACTCTACAATAAATTTTTACAAGAGGATTTCGCAAACTCCTACACCCGCGAAGATATGAAAAATAAAATTCTTTGGAAGATAGATAAAGCTGAAGATGACATGACTTTTATCTTTATCAATAAACCAAACTTAGCAGCTAACCTTGTTGAAGAAAAGTTTTTTGACTGCACACTCAGTGAGGTTGACAATGCTTATGAGTGGTATATTGGCATCTGGGAGACACTTACAAAAGACCAAACACTACTTCAAAATGCAGGAGTTGCATTTACTGAACTCTATATGAACGCCTATGAGCATGGTAGCTTAGGTATAGCATCTCGTGAGAAGCATCAACTCTTAGAAGATGATCTTTACTTTGATGAACTCAGCAAAAGAGAGATAGACTGCACCCTCCAAATAAAAGTAAGTGTCCATAGGATCAGGCACTATTCTAACTGCTACATCATCACTAAGATAACTGATATGGGTGATGGTTTTGATACAAAGATTTTAAGTGAGATATTTAGAAATTCTCAAACATTTAATGGCAGAGGGGTGTATATATCGAGAGCATCTTCACATGGAATCTACTACAATTCCGATGGAAATAGTGTTATTTTTTTAAATAAGATTTAAGTACTCAAAGACTAGTTCCCAAGCTGAGCTTGGGAACTAATTCAGTCTAAGACTAACTTATTTAACTAATGCAGCTTTAGAAGCTTCAACAACCGCAGTAAATGCAGAAGCATCGTTCATCGCCATATCAGCAAGAATTTTACGATCAAGTTCGATACCTGATTTTTTAAGACCATTCATAAATGTAGAATAGTTCATACCGTTAAGACGAGTAGCAGCATTGATACGGATAATCCATAGTTTACGGAAATCGCGTTTTTTCTGTTTACGGTCACGGTGAGCATATACTAATGAACGCTCGATTTGTTCCTTAGCTTTTCTAAAGTGCTTACGACGACCACT
>JALWTK010000066.1 GCA_027082875.1 Sulfurimonas sp.
GATGTAAACGCAGTGCTTGTCTGATATGCTTTGAGTATCTTCTCATAATCAGCTCCCACAAGTGTGTTAAAGCCATTCTCAACAAGTTCTACCCACTCTGTCTCATCTCTGAGTGTTATGCACTGTTTTTGAAAGAAATATGCCTCTTTTTGGAGTCCTCCGCTATCTGTCATAACAAGAGAGCAGTTATCTATAAGCCATACCATCTCTAAGTATCCTACAGGATCAATAATAGTTAGATTACTTGTATCTATTTGCAGTTCGCCCAGTATCTTTTTTGTTCTTGGGTGTAGAGGTAAAATTACTTGTTTCTCTTTTGCTATTTCATTTAGTGCTTTGAAGATATTTTTGAGTCTTTGTTCATCATCTGTATTTTCAGCTCTGTGGATTGTGCAGAGTATAAAGTTATCTTCTGTATCACATGATGGCTTTTGCGCTAGAGTTTTATAAAAGATAGCTCCATCTTGCATTACATCACCAGACTTTACTACTTTTACATCAAGATTATCATAGCCTTCATTTTTCAGGTTCTCTACTGCTGTATCTGTTGGACAGAAGAGTATTTGACTTACTCTATCGGTAAGTATTCTATTTACCTCTTCTGGCATCTTCATATTAAAGCTTCGAAGTCCTGCTTCAATATGTGCTAGTTTTATATGCAGTTTACTTGCGACTATTGCACCTGCTAATGTCGAGTTTGTATCACCATAGACCATTACCCAGTCAGGTTTCTCTTTTAAACATACTTCTTCTATCTTCTCTATCATCTGTCCTGTCATTGCACCGTGACTTTTTCCACCAATACCAAGGAAGTAATCAGGCTTAGGGATCTTCATCTCATCAAAGAATATATCACTCATATTTGCATCGTAATGTTGTCCTGTATGGACTATTATCTCTTGTATTTCACTGCGTTTAGCTATTTCACGGCTTACGCTTCCTGCTTTTATGAACTGGGGTCTTGCGCCTAGTATTGTTACTATTTTCATATCTCTTCCAACCTATCTATATATTTTTTGATACTTTTTGAAAAAATTGCTTTTTTGTTGATAATATTTTTATTGAGATTACTTACTCCCTTTTCAACTGTAGGCAACGGCATATCTTCAACGAAAAAACTTCCATTACACTCATCCAAAATCCACTCCCTGTTTGCAGGTAGATTTGAAACAATCGGATAACACCCAAATGCCATTGCTTCAAGTAAAGAGACAGCAGTTGAATCCGAATTTGGAACAGAAATATAATACTTTGCTTTTTTATATAATGCATCTTGTTCATCTTTTGTCAAAAAGCCGACAAACTTCACTTGCTGTGAGACATTGAGAGAGATACACAACGCTTCGAGTTCTTTTCTCTGTACCCCATCATTTGCAATCACTAGTTTCAAGTCCCTATTTTCAAGCCATGCAAACCATCGAATAATCGTATTTATATTATAATTTTCACTGAGTGCTCTGTTGGAAAATATAAGATTTTCATCTTTAGCAACATTATCATCCATAACAACAATCTCAAGCCCAAAAGCAAAAGTCTCTATCACTTCATTGCCACTTATCTCTATGATTTTATCGCTCATATAAAAAGAATCAGAAGTAATCAAGTCTGCATACTGCAAAGCA
>JALWTK010000067.1 GCA_027082875.1 Sulfurimonas sp.
TAGAGGAGTAGTCTCTTTTTTGAGAAGTTGTACTAACTCTCTTGTGCTACTTGTGAGACTCCCAAGCTCTTTAAGTGTAGGATTTTTCTTTGCAAGTTCTAAGAGCATCTTATCTGCTTTTGGATTCTCTTTACTCTGCTCAAGTAAACCTTTTATGATAGTGTCTAAATCTTTGCCAAGAGAGAGAGTTTGAAGCTCTTTTGGAGAGCTGTTTTGTAAAACCTCTTTAAGTGCACGGTTGGTATTTGGAAGAACAATATTAAGAGTTTTGGCACTATGTTTGATACTTATCATCTGTTTAGTATACCGTTTTTGGTATAATAGTAGTATAAATTGTGAAGGGGGTCTATTATGGTAAATCTTTCTGGTGCTAGCTCTGGGTCTAGAGGTGTTAACTTTTCTCGCCACCAAGGTGGAGGAAACCTTCCTGTACCTTTTAATATTCCTAATGTTCTTTACAAATTACTTTACGATGACATTGGTATAGATTTTGATGTCAAACAGCAAGATCTTATCACTACACTACAGTTTGCCTACAAAGCACTCGGAAAGATGGAACATAGATACACTGAGTTAGAACAAGAGATACGAGCAAAAATTTTACATGAACCTGATAATGAAAAGTATACTCAAGAGTTAGAAAAGATGCAGGTAGAGAGATTTGAAGGAAATCAACATTTTAAAGAGCTTGTTATTGTACTTTCAGAGCTTTTAAACAAAGATCAGTATGAAAAGTTATTAAAATATTGTAATATTCCAGTATGAAAACAAAAACAGATAAAATATTAGTAATTTGGCATAAACATTTTGAAGATGAAGAGAAGCAATACAGTGAGTTTGAATCCTCAGATATAGAGTACTTTGTAGGGTGTATGCTCTATAACCATTTCGCACTTTCTAAGCGTCTTGATAACCTGCAAACTATGGATCTCTCCTATGACTTTTTATCCTCATGTGGTGAAGAGTACACGGAGATTCAAGCTATCATCAAAGAGATAAAGTTTGAAAGTGAAGAGGAGAGTCTGCAGTTTCTTCAATCTTTTATAGATGAGTCTCGTTCAAAGTACACAAAAAGTGAGCTTTACCTCCTTAACCGTCTTCATAAGCATGTACAGACTTTATCAGATATCTACATGGGAAATATAGATGTTTCACCAGTAGACTTCCTAAATCCACTTTATAGATAAGATGTTACAAAAGTACCTAATAACAGCAGAACCTTCCTATATGCAACTTAGAAAGCATAGACCTGAGTTTGCACTTTACCGTCACAAAGAGACAAAGGAGTATGTTTTTCATGCTCAGAACTTTTTAGAAATGGCAAAAAATATCCCAAACCTCAAAGCTTTTTTACATCAAGACTATGCACTTGCAGATAAACTAAATGCCACAGGTGTACATCTCACATCTACTCAGTTTGAAAGTATAGAAAAAGCGAAGGCTCTTGGGCTTGAGGTCGTTGTGAGTACACACACTAAAGAAGAAGTCTTAAATGCGGAGCGGTTAGGCGCTGACTATGTTACCTTTAGTCCAATTTTTAGCACTCCAAACAAGGGTGAGCCAAAGGGTGTAGAAGTTTTAAAAGAGGTAGTAAATGCTACTTCACTCAAGGTCATAGCACT
>JALWTK010000068.1 GCA_027082875.1 Sulfurimonas sp.
CTTATGATGCTAATTATAGTAGAAGATGGATGCCATTGGTGTAAAAAGTTTGCAAACACTACACTTTCAAACAAAGATGTGCAGAGTAAATTACAAACTCTTACAAAAGTAATTATTGACAAGGAAGATGATGCCGCTTTTGATTATGAACCGCATTTTTTTCCGATGATCTATTTTATAAATCCTCAAACACAAGAAGTGATTGATACGGCTTATGGGTATCAGAAAAAAGAGGGTCTTTTAAAACATTTACAAAAAGCAAATGAGAATATGAAAAGGAAAAAATAATATGAAAACATTACTACTGACTCTCCTACTTTTGGGGACACTTTTCGCAGAAGATAAAGGTTATGTAATTGATAAAGAGCAACACCTTATGTGGCAACAGTGTGGTAAATCAGCCTCCCTTGATCGGGCATTTGTATATAAAAGTGCTCAATCTTATTGTGATAATCTTTACTTCTTACGTTATGATGATTGGCGTTTACCAACTGCTAAAGAGTTACAGATAGTTTTTCAAAATAAGACCTTGAAAAATCTTGCTGAAGATGGTTATTGGAGCTCAGATAGAGACCCCCAAGATCCAGAAGATAATGCTTTGGCTGTGTATTCTGAAAATGGACATATTTATGCACAAGACACTTGTGAAGATACACATATTATCTGTGTACGATAAAGTCTAAGCCTTGATTATGAAAATTGTACTGATACTTTTACTATTTTTTTTAAATTCTCTAAGTGCTGATAAGTGGGAAAATAGACCAAATACTAAGATAGATCAAACAGCACATATAGAGTGGCAAGATACAAGTGTGATAGAATCAACTGATTTGAAATGGGAGTTGGCAAAAAAATATTGTGAGGGATTGCATATTGGTGAAAAAGATGACTGGAGACTTCCAAGAAAAAAAGAGCTCTTAGGACTTGCACACGATATGCAGGGACAAAAAAAATTTCAACACCTACAGCATAGAGTCTTTTGGGCAATAGAAGAAGATAGTGAGGATCCAGTTAACTCTTGGGCAGTTTATAGTGCAAATGGACATCTTTCAAGTAATGATAAGTGTGATGAAAATGCAGTTATTTGTGTTAGGGCACATTATGAGAAGTAGCTAAGAAAGTTTATGATAGTATAAGCTTTATAAATTAACTATTTTTAGAGGCAATAATGGAACAATTTTTAGAAGAAGCAAAGGCGGCAAGTCGCATTTTAAATGGACTGAGTGGCAGTGAAAAAAATAGAATACTCAAAGAAATGGCAGCAGCACTTCGAGAAAACAGTGATGATTTAGAGTCTGCAAATGCTAAAGACATGGCCGATGGCAATAAGAACAAACTCACAGCAGCTCTCATGGATAGGCTCTTTTTAGATGAGAGCCGTATAAACGCCATGGCAGTTGCCATCGAAGAGATAGCAGCACTTAAAGAACCTGTTGGACGTGTGCTTGATGGCTGGGTGACTGAAGATGGTTTGAAGATTGAGAAAGTAAGTATTCCTATTGGTGTTATAGGAATTATCTATGAGTCTCGACCTAATGTTACCAGCGATACGGCAGCTTTATGTTTTAAGAGTGCTAATGTTTGTGTACTCAAAGGTGGAAAAGAAGCGGAGTACTCGAACCGTGCTATAGCAAAAGTACTTCAAGATGTTTTAGAAGCAAATAACCTGCCAAGAGCACTAGTCTCACTTATCCCAGACTCTTCTCGTGCGGGTGTGGATAAGCTTATTAAAATGGACAAATATGTTGACCTTATCATTCCTCGTGGGGGAGCAGGGCTTATCAAGCATGTGAGTGAAAATGCAACAGTAAGTGTAGTGAAACATGATAAGGGACAGTGCCATACCTATATAGATAAAGATGCAAAAATAGAAAATGCGATAAAAATTGCTATAAACGCCAAGGTACAACGCCCAGGTGTATGTAACTCTATGGAGACACTTTTAGTAGATAGTGCTATCGCAAAAGAGACACTTCCAAAACTCAAGACAGCATTTGATGCAGAGCATACAGAGCTTAAAGGTTGTGTAAACACTCAAGCAGTAATAGATGTAGCAGATGTTAGTGATGCTGACTTTGACACAGAATACTTAGCAAATATCTTAAACATTAAAGTTGTTAATGGTGTTGAAGGAGCGATAGAGCATGTTGTTCGATTTGGCTCTGGTCACTCGGAAGCTATTATTACAGAAAACATCTCAACAGCAGAAGCTTTTTTAAATGCTATCGATGCAGCAGCTGTTTATGTAAATGCGAGTACACGTTTTACAGATGGCGGTGCCTTTGGTTTTGGTGCGGAGGTGGGAATATCTACGAATAAACTTCATGCTCGTGGACCTATGGGTATAGAGGGACTTACGACTTATAAGTTTAAAATCTACGGAAGCGGACAGGTCAGATAATGCATGAACTCTCAGACCTCAAAGCAGTTAGCTGTTTTTCAAGTTTAAGTGATAGTGACTTAGAGTATCTTTCTTCTTTTTCTCGTAAACGTAGCTTGAGAAAGGGCGAAATACTCTTTTATGAAAAAGATAAGTCCAAGTACCTGACACTCTTAAGTGAGGGAATTTTGAAAGTTTATAAAACAGATGTGAAAGGAAACGAGATAGTTCTTCACCGTTTTATGCCTAAGTCTCTTGTCGCTGAGATGGCTGTTTTTGAGGGCATTGACTATCCAGCATCTGCAATGTTTGAGTCTGATGGAAGTGTCATAGAAATAGAATTTTCTAAATTTAAAACCGACTTTTTAAGTAACCCTGATATCGCGTTTAATTTCTTCCGTTCACTTTCAAAGAAGATAAAAACATTAGAAGAGGTTATCAGTCTTAATATTGTACTAGATTCAACATCGAGAGTGGCAAAGTACATCTGTGGAAACAGTGAAGCCTTGAAGATAAAGAACAATCAGCTAGCAAAGTCATTACACATGACACCTGAAACACTCTCTCGTATCTTTAAAAAGTTTTCAAAGCTTGGTTTTATAGAGAAGAGTTCAAGTGGCTATGAGATTATTAATAGAGAGGGTTTAACTATCCTTTATGAGTAACAAGAAAATAATATACTTTTAATGATATAAAAGTGTTTTTGTAATTTCTGGAGAAGTAAGTTTAGCATTAATAATAATAAATTTAATTTTAGTTTTTTGAACTTTTGCAACATCTGAGTTATTTGTGATTAAAAAGAGCTGATGTCTTTTAATAATCTTGTCAAGAATTGGGTATGCTGTTGCCATTTGTGCTATGAATTCAATCCCATTTTTAGCATCTTGAGTTGTATAATTATAATCAACAATTATACGATGAGGTATATTTGCTTTGAGCCAAACTTCTAAAGTGCTTTTTTTTGTAAAAAGATGAAAACTCCAGTTATCAAAAGGGGATGCTGTTAATGATTTAAAAGTTTCTAATATATCAAGACTATTGGAAATTACGATAACCTTTTGATGATCTAATTTATAATCTTGTTTGTATTTATCTAATGTATATTTTTCTCTAGAACGTAAAAACTCTAAAGAGTTGGGCATCTTCATATGTAACTTCTGTTGTAAGTATGTGATAATTTCTTTTGATTCTTTAGCTTTTTTCCATATATAAGCATCTATAGCACCACAATAATGTTGCATAGCCCTTTCATTTTTGATACTAATACTCTTAAGATGTTTGTGAATAGCATTGTGTAACTGTGAATTCTTTTTGATAGCAGGAATAACTATACAAATCTTATTATCTTCCAAAAACTCCTCTAACCAAGCTTTAAATTCGCTTATCTCTTGAAGTTCAGAGAGTGATTTACTCAGTGAATCATCCATAAATTCACAATCAATTTTATTAAACTCTTCAGCTATATAGTTAAAATGAGTTGAAAATCTTTTGATGACTTGTTTTGGATAGCGTTTAACACTTGCTAATATCAAAGAAACTTTTTCATTTATGGGACCTATTAATTCATTAAGAAGTTCCTTGTTTGATAACTCTCTCTTCTGAATCTCTTTGAGAATTTCTTCAAATTCCCTGATAAGTCCAAATCGATTTTTTTCATGCTTTATCTTTTTATTTTGCTCTTTTATGATACATCGTATCTGTTTGATATTAACCACATGGCTACTCTCTATTTCAAAGAGATACAGAGAAAGTGTAGCATGGACTATATCACTATATTCACTCTCGTCAATTGATTCATCATGAAAATTATTGCAAATTTGTGCATCGAGTAGTTTTTGTTTATATTCGATATCATAACGCTTTAAATAGGCTTTAGATATTTGTAAAACAATCTCTTTTTGAACTTTTTGTTGTTTTTGAATTTTTCTTTTTCTTTTAACTCTCTCCTTATTGTCTATATATAATTGGTGCATTTTTTCATTAAAAGTGGTAGTATTAAAAGGTTTATAAATGACACCAAGTATCTTATTCTTTATTTCAGGTTTTAATATAATTTTAGTGGATGTAACAAAAATGACATCAATATGCTCTAGTTTATTTGTATCTTGTAGTATTTCTATAAACTCATCACCATTGAGATGGGGCATATTTATATCAGTGATAATTAACTTGATATCAGGTTTACTAGCCATAATTTCAAATGCTTCCATTCCATCCCTAGCAATGAAAATAGCACTCTCTTCAAAGTGTAAATCAGTACTATTCGCGAGAAGTGCTTTTTTAATAATTTTAGTAATCATAGTACTATCATCAGCTATGAGTGTTTGATAGGGATTCATGTATACCTCTTACTGATGTTAGTGTATTGAAACATATTTTATCATTTTATATTAAAGGCTCTATTAAATGCTGTAATATCAGAGGGTGTTAAGAAAAGCTCTTCTACCTGTTCCTCTTGCATCAGTGGATTCATAAGAGCCCCTTTTACTTCAACATGATCAACACCTACTAAGTGTCCAAGTTCATGTGCTAGAACTACTTTAAACTTTGCTAGTGTTTCAAAGTCATAAATCTCTATCTTATTCATGCTAATCTCTTGGCTTTTACTTACACTCTTTTTACCATTTTTTTGTGTAGTTGTGTAGATCGTTTTTACTTGACTCTTTGTGATCCCTTTGACTTCTATAAAGTTTTTAGTAAGGTCTTCTGTGTCTCTTATAAGTCTATTATATTTTCGAACTAGCTGATTGTAGTGAGCTGTTTTTTGTTTGAGTTTATTAAAATTTTTATGAAATCGCCGTTTCTCTTTCTTTAGTTTTTTACTCTCTCTGTCTATCTTACTCTTTTGAGTAGAAGTGTATACTTTTACCTTATTGTACTCAGCTTTTTTGAGTCCATTTTTGTTTTTATCATTTATATCTTTTATGTAGTTGTTGAGAGCATTCACTTTTTTATTATGTTGTATATATTGTGCATTCAGTTCTTTCTGTTGTTTCTGAATACTTCTTTGATCCTGCTTTCTTTGTATCTCTAAAGTTTCCATTTTTTCTTTTAATTGAGCAATTTTTTGATTGTTTTTAGTGATCTTTCTTTTTTTTGCTGAGGGCTTGAGATAGACTATATTTATAGGTTTACCATTCTTTTCATAGGCAAAAACATCGTAACCAAGTTGTACTTTGAACTGCTTTTGAATCTGCATCAATGTAGTATAAATCTGCTCTTTCGTAAGTTTGTTCTGGTACTCTTTATCTATAGTGCCGATAGAAACAGTTTGAAATTTTGCGAAGAGAAAAGAGCTAAATAGTAGTAAAAATAATAATGTTTTCAAATGCAAACTCCTTATGCTAAAGTCTATTTTAGCATAAATGAGTTACATAGTGTGTAGTAGTTATGGGCGATTATTTACTTCGACCCTTGCATCAGTAACAGCAAACTGCCCCATCATATCATCATCCTCATGTTCTAAAAAGTGACAGTGGTACATGTAGCCTGTAGTTTCATCAACAAAATCACTCATCTTTACAATAACTCTTAGCGTACTAAATCCAGGCATTGCAACAACATCTTTATAACCTCTCTCATTTGCAGGTACGGCTTCACCATTTCTAGTAAGAGGAAAGAAGTGTGTGCCATGTATATGAAAGTTATGTGTTATAGGCATACGGTTAGTGATTTCCCAAATCTCTACTTCATCTTTAGGCACATACTCATCTATTCGGTTTATGTCCATAAGCTTTCCATTGATTGCCATATGCATTTTCCCATCATCTCCTCGAGCCATATTCAGCACAAACTTACGAGTACGCACTGCAGTAGCTGGGTCTTCATGCACTAAAGTTGTTAACTGCGATGGAATAGTTGAAGTAGTTGTAGGATCTGTTGTGACATTAAACTTCATAATCTCTGCATTAGTCGTGGCGTTTAGCAAGGTAAAACTCTCGCCTTTTTTGTTTGTACAGTCTACTATAATTTCAGCTCGCTCTCCTGGTGTGAGAGACACAGATGTAAGAGTAACAGGCTTTTCTAAAAATGAATTATCGACTGCTATCTGTCTGAACTCGCGTTTATCGGAAAACTCTAGTTTATAGACACTGGCGTTTGAGCCATTAAGTACTCTTAGTCGTATTTTTTTTGCTGGAACATCTACGAAAGGATTGATGATGCCATTGACTAACATCACATCAGATTTGTAGCCCATCTTAGTCTCCATCATATTTGGAGAGTAGTCTATCTGTCCATTTGCATCAAATCTTTTGTCTTGTATAGCTAAAGGAAGATCATCTACACCATACTCTTTTGGAAGATTCATAGCATCACTTGCATCATCATCTATGATGATAAATCCAG
>JALWTK010000069.1 GCA_027082875.1 Sulfurimonas sp.
CTGGTCAGAGTGAAGCAAAGAAGTATGATGCAGAGGTTCGCTATCTTCCTTATGAGATGTTTTTGCCCTTTTGGGTGAAACGCCAAAAGATGTTGGTAGTCCTTGAAGCTGAGTTTTGGTATCTACTTTTTGCAGTTGCAAGTAAACGTGGTGCTAAGCTTATTTTACTTAATGCGAGAATCTCAGATAAGAGTGTGAAAAAGTATCTGCAGTTTGCATGGTTCTATAAAAAACTGCTCTCTTATGTAGATACTCTCTATGTGCAGAGTGAAGTAGATAAAAACCGTTTTATCGCTTTAGGTGCTAGAAACATCGAAGTGATAGGGAATATTAAACTTGCAGGTGAAATTAAAAAAACAAAAGAGTATGAAAAACCTAAAGGCGAAGTGATAGTTGCTGGAAGTACACATGAGGGTGAGGAGGAGTCAATCCTCAAAGCTTTCGTAGAGTATAGAAAAAGTAGTGACGCAAAACTTATAGTGGTGCCACGCCACCCTGAGCGCTTTGATGGTGTCTATGAGTTGTGTAAAAACATCGCTGAGGGGAGTGGCTTCTCTTTATCGCGTTTTAGTGAGTGCAAAAATTTTGAAGCAGATATAGTGCTTGTGGATATGATGGGTGAGCTTAATAATATCTATGCCATAAGTGACATAGCAATTTTAGGTGGTGCTTTTAAAGAAGATGTAGGCGGACACAATCCACTGGAACCTGCATTCTTTAACTGTAAAATCATTACAGGTAAGCACTTTTTTCACCAAAAAGAGCTTTTCAAATATGTACATCATGTACAGTACGTTGAGCCCAGTGAGATTCACAGAGCTTTAAGAGAAGCAAAAGAGTTACCACCATCGATGGTGGAAGAGAGAATTGACCTAGCGTCAGTTATAAACAAGATAAAGTGTTAAAATCGCATCATGCGATGGGCTTCCTGCCGAAGGAAACCTAGTGTTAACGTTAGGTAAAAGGACTTTGTTCTTTTATCGTAAGCAAAGGGAATAAAAAAGGTTCCCTTGAAATTTTGAAAAAATTTAAAAGGAAAAGCATAATGGCGACAGAAAAAGCATATAAAATTCTTGCAATGCAAGAGGGTATTTCTAACAACAACGCAAAGTCTATGATAGACCGTGGGCTAGTCTATGTTGGAAACAAAAAAGTAGTAATAGCTCGTGGAGAGTTAAACGCAGATACAAAATTTAGAGTGATTAAAGTAGAGAGAGCAAAGATTCTTTTTGAAAATGATGATATTATCGTTGTGGATAAACCTACTTATGTAAACTCAGATGAGATAGAACGCCAGTTTAAACCAGCAGTTCTTCTTCATAGACTAGACCGTGAAACATCTGGTGTTTTAATGCTTGTCAAAAACGAAGAGTTTCGCGAACGTGCTATCAAAGAGTTCAGAAAAGACAATGTTTACAAAGAGTATATCGCTTGGGTTGAGGGTATCATGAGTGAGCCTATTGAAGTTGATAAAGGGATAACTACTCAGAAGAAGAACAATAAAGCCTTCTCAAATGTTTCTCCAAAGGGAAAACCAGCTCGTAGTGAGTTTTTTCCTGACTTAGTAAGTGCGAACAAAACAAAGATAAAGTGTATCATCCATCATGG
>JALWTK010000070.1 GCA_027082875.1 Sulfurimonas sp.
CAAGAAGAGGGTGGCGTTTTCCTCATCAAAAAATACACAAAAGAGTCTTCAACTGTTGTTGATGATCCTCAAAGATAGGGTGGTATAAGATATGGCACAGGTAAAAAATAGATTAAGACCGTTTTTTGAAAACATTACTTTCGATAGAGAAGATAATGAACTCGTTTTAAACTTTGGTCCGCAACACCCTTCTGCTCACGGGCAGTTACGTTTAATGCTTCACCTACAACAAGAGCAGATTGTAAAATCTCATCCAGATATCGGTTACCTACACCGTGGTATGGAGAAGATGGCTGAGAACATGATTTATAATGAGTTTATGCCTACAACTGACCGTATGGATTATATCGCTTCAAGTTCAAACAACTATGGTTTTGCACTTGCCGTTGAGAAACTCATCGATGTTGAAGTTCCTCGTCGTGCGAAAGTTATTCGCATGATGCTTTTAGAGATTAACCGTTTAATGTCTCACCTTTTCTGGCTTGCAACTACTGCCCTTGATATCGGTGCTATGACAGTATTCCTTTTTGCATTCCGTGAGAGAGAGTACCTTATGGACATTATCGAAGGTTATTGTGGAGCGAGACTTACTCATGCGGCTATTCGTATTGGTGGGGTTCCTTTAGATATCCAAGATACATTTATCTCTCAACTCAAAACTTTCTTAGATAAGTTACCACAGAACATCAAAGATTATGAAGATCTTCTTGACTCTAACCGTATTTGGCTTATGAGAATGGAAGAGGTTGGTGTGATTTCAACTGAGATGGCACTTTCATGGGGTTGTACAGGTCCAATGCTTAGAGCATCTGGTGTAGCTTGGGATATTCGTAAAGAAGAGCCATACGAGTTATATGATGAAGTAGAATTCAATGTTCCTTTCTCAGATAAGGGTGATAACTTCGCTCGTTACCGTATCTATATGGAAGAGATGAGAGAGTCTGCAAAGATTCTTTATCAGACAATGGATATGTATGCTGAGTGTGTGAAAAATGGAGAGACAGAGTTAATGGCTCATGCTCCAAAGTATATCTCAGCTCCAAAGCTAGATATCATGACACAGAACTACTCACTTATGCAACACTTTGTACTTGTTACACAAGGTATGAGACCACCAGTAGGTGAAGTTTATATAGCGACTGAGTCACCAAAAGGTGAGCTAGGTTTTTACATAAACTCTCAAGGCGGACCATACCCTTATAGACTCAAGCTTCGTGCTCCATCTTTCTGGCACACAGGTATTTTAACTGACCTTTTACCAGGTCACTATATTCCGGATGTTGTATCTATTATTGGTACTACTAACATTGTATTTGGTGAGGTTGACAGATAATGAAAAGATATGATTTAAGACACTTAAAAGATGATTTTGAACCTCGTATGAAAGAGATTCTTGGTGAGTCTCACAAAGCAAATGAAACACTTATATTTCTTTTTGAAATAGGTGATTTCACTCCTATTCAGCGTTCTGCTGATTTGGTAAAAGAGTCTGGTTATGAGTTATATAACTCTTTAAAATTCAACGAAGTCGACTGGACTATCGTCGTTAAAAAAGATTAGGATTTTATTTTGAGCAAAGTCTATTTTTCTACTTGGAAAGGGGAGCTGATAAACAACATCGGTAAACCTGAAGAAGAGTGGGAAGAATCAGCATATAATCTACCAGCACAGTACGATGACCACCGTGATTCTAAAGCCTTTATTGGTTGGGATGGTGTGGCACTATTCGCTGAAGATGTAGATGTAATCCGTCTTGCGATGGAGTATGCAGCACAGTATCAAGAGTATTCAGAAGCATGTGGAAGATGTGCTCCCGGACGTTGGGGTGGACGTATTTTATATGACCAACTCGACAAGATAGCTCGTGGTGAAGGTGCTGTAGCTGATTTGGATCACTTAAAAGAGATCGGAAAAAGTATGCAAGTCACATCAAAATGTGAGATTGGTAAAACTGTTCCAAATCCTATTATCGACCTAATGGTTCACTTTGAAGATACTTTCATGGATTGTATTGAGAACCAAAAAGAGTCAAAACATTATAAAGAGAGCATAGGATACATTGCGAAAATTACTTCACCATGTTCAGATGCTTGTCCTGCTGATGTTGATATCCCTGGATATATTGAGGGTGTAAGAGATTTACGTTTTGATGATTCTTTAGAAGCAACTCGTCAGACTATGCCACTTGCTCATGTTTGTGGTCGCGTTTGTCCACACCCTTGTGAAGATGCTTGTCGTAGAACAAACCTAGATGAACCAATTAGTATTATGGCACTTAAACGCCTTGGTGCTGACTGGGAAACTGATCATGGTTTTGACTTCTTCCATCCAATGGAACCTAAGCCTAAAAATGGTAAAAAAGTTGCAGTTATTGGGGCTGGTCCTGCCGGTCTTACTGCTGCTTACTATTTAGCTGCTGATGGTGTTGAAGTTGATGTGTATGAAGCTCTTCCTGTCCTTGGTGGTGAGGTTACTGTGGGTGTCCCAGAGTACCGTATGCCGTGGGATAAGTACCTTCAAGATATAGAGTGTGTTCGTGATATGGGTGTAAACTTTATTGTAAACCATAATGTATCTGCAGATGAGATGAGAGAGTTTGAAACAAGCTATGATGCAACTATGATTGCCTCTGGTACTCGTATCTCTAAGGCTGTTCGTTGTGCAAATGAGCGTCCTGAGATCCAAGGATACTGGGGAGCTATTGACTTTCTTGACTGGGTAAACCTTTATGAAAAGTTTGACATTAAAACTCCTGAATCTGTGCAGAATCAACAGATGCTACCAACTGACCATGTAGATTTAACTGGTAAAACAGTTGCTTGTGTTGGTGGTGGTTTTACTTCTATGGATGTTGTACGTTGCGCTATTCGTGCAGGTGCTAAGAGAGTTGTGATGATTTATCGTCGTGATGAGAAGACTATCATTCGTAACACTACTTACGAAGAGTATCATGAAGCAGTTGAAGAGGGTGTAGAGTTTATCTTCCACTCAGCTGTAAATGAGATCATCGATGAAGATAATGTTCTTAAAGCACTTGTTATTGACAAATTTGAGTTAGTTCCTGATCCTGATGGTGGACGTGCTCAACTTGTTAAGATTGAGGGTGCTAGTGAGACTATTGACTTCGACTATCTTATTCCAGCCGTTTCTCAGTCTGCTGATTTAGGTTTCTTACCTGAGGAGTGGGAGTTAGAGATGACTTCATGGGCTACTATCAAGACAAATGGTAAAGACTATATGACCTCTCGTAAGGGTATTTTTGCCTCTGGAGATTGTGAGTATGGCCCTATGACTATCGTAAACGCAGTAGGTCAAGCTCGTCGTGGTGCTTCAGTAATGAGTCGTTACATTCATACAGGTGAGATTACTCTAACTGATGAAGAGATTATGGAAGATCACCTCAAAAAACTGAAGGTTTACGATAAGAAAGAAAAAGTAACTGGATGGTTACCTGGCATTCCTCGTGAGCACTCAAGTGTTCTAGATACTGCGTTTAGAAAGACAAATAATGCAGAAGTTAACTTAGGTTTCACACAAGAACAAGCGATGAGTGAAGCTGATCGTTGTATGCGTTGTTATTACATCGCTATGGTTCAGGCATAGGAGGTCATTATGAGTAAAATTGTAAATTTTAAAATTGATGGCAAGGATGTAAAGGCTCAAAAGGGCGAGACTATCTTACAGGTAGCTCGTGCAAATGACATCTATATCCCAACTATGTGTTATATCTCAAAAACAACACCATGTGCATCTTGTCGTATGTGTGTTGTCGAAGCTGAGGGAGTAGATGGTTTTGTTTTAAGCTGTAACACTCCTCCAACTGAGGGTATAGAGATTACTACGAACAATGTCGAGCTTGAGCAAGAGCGTGTAAACATCATGAAACTTTATGATGTAAATCACCCTCTAGAGTGTGGAGTATGTGATAAGTCTGGTGAGTGTGACCTACAAAATAAAACTTTAGAGTTTAATGTAGGGCAGCAAAACTTCTCAGCAAAAGATCAAGCTCGTAAAATAGAGAACTGGGGTATGATTAACTATGACCCAGCTCTTTGTATTATGTGTGAAAAGTGTACTCACGTTTGTAATGAAGTTATTGGTGATGATGCTATTGATGTGAAATTTGGTGGTTATGGTTCTACTATTATCCCTAAAAATGCTGAGACATTAGACTGTACTTTCTGTGGTGAGTGTATCGCAGTTTGCCCTGTTGGAGCTCTCATTAGCTCTGACTTTAAGTACACTGCAAATGCTTGGGAACTCTCTCGTGTTCCTTCTACTTGTGCACACTGTTCTGCAGGGTGTTCACTAGAGTATGAGACAAAACATATCGGCGATAGATCTTCTCAAGCAGAATCTATCTACAGAGTAAAAAATAACTTTGAGTTCACATCACTCTGTGGTGCTGGACGTTTTGGTTTTGACTTTGCAAATGTTGCTAAGAGTGATGCTTCCGCATTTAATTCGGCAGTAGATGCTCTTCAAAATGCAAAAGCTATTCGTTTTAGCTCTATCATCACAAATGAAGAGGCTCATATCTTACAACTCTTAAAAGAGAAGTTAGGTGTAAAACTTTTCAATGAAGATGCAAGACTCTACGGTGAATTTATGTCAGCATATGCAAGTGTGAGTGGCAAGCTTCACCATAGTGGGTCTTTAGATGCTATCAAACAAGCTGATGCAATCATCATCTTAGGAAGTCGTGTTGCAACTGATAACCCAGGTGTACGTTATGCCATGACTACTGCATCTCGCCATAATGGTGCGAAGATAGTGTATGCCCACCCTATAGAAGATGCACTTATGCAAAACATAGTGACTCAGTTTATGAAGTATGAAGCAGGAGCAGAAGAGGGTGTTATGGCACTTTTAGCAAATACTCTTTTAGCAAATGCAGACTTAAGTGAGGCAGAGAAGAAATACTTTGATGACTTAGACTTAGGCTATTTAGAAGCTGAGAGTAATGTTGGTGCTGATGAGTTAGCGACTATCACGAGAACTTTTGCTAGAACTCAAAAGAGAGTTTTCGTTATAGGTAGTGATGTCTTTGCTCATGCAAATGCAGCTAACATTGCAAAACTAGCAGCAATGATAGAAAAATATACTGACTTCTCTTTAGTAGTAATACCAGAGAATGTAAACACAGCTGGTGTTTCACTTGTTTGTGATTTAGATGCAGATGATAGTAGTGAAGCTATTGGATACAACGCTGCTGGAACTTTTGTTATTGGTTCACTAGAGGGTGCTGATTTAGCAGTACCTGCTCTAAACCAGCAAGAGGGAACTGTAGTGAGTATTGACAATCGTGTACTTCCTTTAAATGTTGCACTCTCTTTTGAGGGTTATACACTTAACGATATTGCCAATGCTTTAGGTGTAGTAAAAGAGAATACAGTTGATTATACAAAGGAGTTAAACACTGCATCTGGTTTTAAATCAGTAGCGTTTGATGACTTAGAAAACTTCTTAGATAAGTATGGAAACGATGTCCGTGGTTATCTTTTAGACGAAGTCTCCTGTGAAGCAACTGCAACACTTGATGAAGTGTCCGATCTTCCTGAGTTTAATGGTGTAGTGATCTACCACTCAAACCCAGTGCTTCAGTTCAACAACTATACAAATAGTGTAGAACAGTTAGAAAAAGACACAACACTTCGTGGTTCTGCTCAGTTTAGTGCAGCAGCTAGAGTAAGTGATGGCGAAGAGATAGAGATAACATTTGGCAAGCAGACAGTAAAAAGAGTCTTTAAGTTAGATGAAGAACTAAAAGGAACAGTAGCACTCAACCCTACATTTGACATAAGTGTAGATGCAAGTGAATACAAATTTCTTAAATCCAAAATAGTGAGAGCAATATAATGAGCGAAATAGTCATAAATATTGATGGACAAGATGTCAAGACACAAGAGGGTGAGTTTATACTCAATGCCGCTCGTGCTAATGATATTTTTATCCCAGCAATCTGTTATTTGACACGATGTAGTCCTACCCTTGCTTGTCGTATTTGTCTGGTTGAAGCTGATGGGAAACAAGTCTATGCTTGTAACGCTAAAGCTAAACCGGGTATGAACATTACAACGAGTACAGAGACAATAGAGAAAGAGAGACGTGCGATCATGGAAGTATATGATGTAAATCATCCTCTTCAATGTGGTGTATGTGATCAATCTGGTGAGTGTGAACTACAAAACTATACTTTAGAAATAGGTGTAGATTCACAATCGTTTGCAGTAAAAGATGTAGATAGAAGTGCTCACGATTGGGGTCACTTACACTACGATCCGGGTCTCTGTATCGTTTGTGAGCGTTGTGTTACTGCTTGTAAAGATATGATTGGTGATAACTCACTTAAAACTATAGCTCGTGGTGCTGATGCACTTGATGCTGAGTTTAAAGAGACTATGCCAAAAGATGCCTATGCAATGTGGAACAAGCTTAACAAGTCAGTTATTGGTCTTACAAATGGAACGGATGTTCTTGACTGTACTTCTTGTGGTGAGTGTGCTGCTGTTTGTCCTGTTGGAGCACTTGTAGATACACAGTTTATGTACAAGTCAAATGCTTGGGAGCTTACTCGTATACCTGCAACTTGTGGACACTGTTCTGCTGGATGTCAGATAAGCTACGATGTAAAACATACAAGTATTGAAAATCCTGAAGATAAGATTTA
>JALWTK010000071.1 GCA_027082875.1 Sulfurimonas sp.
GTGAAACTCGAGATGGCTGTAGATATGAACGGTGAGTTAAATCCAGAAAGATTTTATCCACTTTACAATGCTGTAGTCCTTGCAAAACTAGCACTTCTTTCTCCTGAGCAGTTAAATGAGCTTATAAAGCGTGCAAATGATGCAGGTGAATATACATATGAGGATGAGGAGAACTACTCACTTCTTTTTCATAGTATAAAGACTATAGATGGAAATCATCAGTGGTTACGTCAAGCACCTCCTTATCCAAGAACAGAAGGTAATGATGACAATGTTGCACACCTTTATGGCTATGAGAATGATACAGTGAATGGTTTTCATCTTTTTGAGACACAGAAGCTAAGAAAGGATCTTTTTAGCAAAATATTTAAAGGACCACTTGCTCGTGGACTAGAGACTCCCGAGTCTATGGGTTTTACTAAAATTCTTGCTTCAGACTATCCCTATCTTACTTGTGAGAAAAATCCATTTCCTAATGGTGTAGAAGATAAAGAGTGTTTGGCAGAACAAAATAACTCAGTTGATACAAATATAACAGAGCAAAATGGCACAAATTCTGGGCAAACTCAAACAGGAACGAGTTGGTATGATGATCTTCTCTCATATCTCAAAGATACAGTTTACAACTACTTTAGCTCACTTGTCCCTGCTAAGTATATCGTGAAAACAACTGAGACTGCTGATAGCGTAACAGTAGAAACAAAAGTACCAGATAGTGGTATAAAATTTTAGGAGTCTAAATGAAATATATACTAATGATGATAACAGCTCTTTTTTTAAGTGCTTGCCAAGGTTCTTCCCAGGAAGCGACACAAACAGCGGGAAATAAGTCAAATATCGTATCGATGCAGATAGGTAAAAGTTACACGGTACATAAAGGCGATAAGCTTAACAAAACAAGTGATGATGCAGTAGTAACTATCACTCAAAAAACTCAAGAAGAGTCAAAAGAGGTTGTTCTAGTCTCTGGCTCTGCTGAGATAGTTTACAAATAAACTTTACGATATAATTCTTTCATAAATAAATGAAGGAATTAATCATAATGCAATTCTCTGCTCCCCTCAAATCAAACTCAAAAAAAGTAATGTTACTCGGCTCAGGTGAGCTAGGAAAAGAAGTCGCTATTGAAGCTCAGCGTTTAGGACTTGAAGTCATCGCGGTCGATAGATACCAAAATGCACCAGCACATCATGTAGCTCATAGAAGCTATGTAGTGAATATGCAGGACAAAAATGCTCTTTTAGAAATCATCTACCGTGAAAAACCTGACTATATCCTCCCTGAGATTGAAGCTATCTCTATTGATGCTCTTTTTGAAGCAGAAGATAAGGGTTACAATGTCATTCCAAACGCCAACGCGGTAAGCAAGACTATGAATCGTAAAAATATTCGTACTTTTGCGGCTGAGGTACTTGAGCTTAACACTGGACCTTATGAGTTTGTTACAACTTTAGAAGGGCTTCGTGAAGCATCTGCTCGTATGGGTTATCCTTGTGTTATCAAGCCAGTTATGAGCTCATCTGGACATGGACAGAGTATCTGTAAATCTGCTGAGATGGTAGATGAGTCTTGGGAAATCGCTAAAGAGGCTCGTGGTGATGC
>JALWTK010000072.1 GCA_027082875.1 Sulfurimonas sp.
GAGAAATTCCTCTTAGTGCGACTTGTGTCCGAGTACCAACTTTAAGAGGTCATGCTGAAGCTTTAACACTGAGCTTTGAAAATGAAGTAAATGCTGATGAAGCGAGAGAAGTACTTGCAAAATCTCCTAATATTGTGATCTTAGATGCACCAGAAAAAGCACTTTATCCGATGCCATCTACCTCAGTAGATATGAATGAAACTTTTGTAGGTCGTATCCGCAATGACAATTATGATAAGAAGATGCTACATCTTTTTGTAGTAGCTGATAACCTTAGAGTAGGAGCAGCTACAAATGCTGTACGCATTGCCCAAAAGTTTATAGAGATGCAGGAAAAAAAATAAAATAAAGATAAAATATTTCAAAAAAATTGAGCATAGACAATATGAAAGTAGATTAGATATGCTATACTTTGAAATATCAGTTTGACTGTTCTTTAGTCAGTTCTTCAGTAGAAAAAATTATAAAAGGTTTTAAATGAGTAAAATATTTGTTGATGCATGTTTTGGAAAAAAGACTCCATATACACCAGTTTGGATGATGAGACAAGCGGGGCGATACCTTCCAGAATATATGAAAGTAAGGGCGGAAGCTGGAGATTTCTTAAATCTATGTCATGACCCTAAAAAGGCTTGTGAAGTGAGTTTACAACCTCTTGATGCTGTTGGCGTCGATGCAGCTATACTATTTTCAGACATCTTAGTTGTGCCTGATGAAATGGGAATGGATCTTAGTTTTGTAAAAGGTGAGGGTCCAAAGTTTTCTGACCCCATCAAAACACAAGCAGATATAGACAGACTTATAGGTGGTGACGAAGCAGCAAGTAAACTTACTTATGTTTACGATACTATTAAGCTTATCAAAGAAGAACTAGACAAACGAGGTGGCAAAACTGCACTCATCGGTTTCACAGGAGCACCTTGGACTCTCGCAACATATATGATAGAGGGTGAAGGGACAAAAACTTACAATATTTGTAAAAAGATGCTCTATTCTAATCCTGATCTACTCCATAGTATTCTTGCAAAAGTAACAGAAGTTGTTAAACTCTACATGGAAAAGCAGATTCAAGCAGGTATTGATGTAGTACAGATTTTTGACAGTTGGGCTTCTGCTATTGAGCCTGGTAAATATGATGAATTTTCTTGGAAATATATGGTGGAGATCGCAGAGTATCTTAAAGAAAAATATCCACATATCCCTATTATTATGTTTCCAAAAGGGGTCCCTGCGTTTTTAGATAAAGTATATGGAAACTTTGATGTATTTGGTGTAGATTGGTCAACTCCTATGGCATTTGCAAAAGAGAGACTAGGCGATAGATATGTCCTTCAAGGAAATATGGAACCATGTCGTCTTTACTCAAAGGAGGCAACAACTCATTGTGTTGAAGTGATCCAAGAGACTATGCAAGGGAAGCGTCACATTTTTAACCTTGGTCACGGCATCCTTCCAGATGTACCAGTTGAAAATGCTATTCACTTTGTCAAAGAGTGTCAAAGAGTATCTAAAAAGTAATATAAGATATGAATACTATCTTTGGTCCTATCAACTCAAGAAGGTTTGGAACCTCTCTGGGTATAGACCTCTCCCCTGCTCT
>JALWTK010000073.1 GCA_027082875.1 Sulfurimonas sp.
GCCATAAGCATGATACTTTTTCTCGACATTAGTTTGATGCACATGATGTTCTCTATCTTTCTCTTAGTGCTTGGTGCTTTGGCTTATACTTACTTTGGTGGGGTGAAGTCTGTTATACTGAGTGATGTTATTCAGGCTATTACTTATGTGAGTGCTGGGCTTGTTGTGGTTTTTTATCTTTATAGCTCTTTAGGTGATGTCGATATTTTATCCATCTTAAACACCAATGATAAGCTAGTTTTTTTCGACACTTCACTTGATGGAAAGTTTAGTATCATAGGGCTTCTGAGTGGCTGGTTACTCCTCAATATTGCTGCGTTTGGACTAGATCAAGATATGGCACAAAGAGTACTCACTTGCAAGGATAAAAAAGAGGCAAGTCGCTCACTCATACTCTCTATCCTTTTCACTATCCCCATCGTTTTACTTTTTCTTATCATAGGGGCTCTTCTGTTTGTACACTATGAGAGTGCAGATGTAGTGCAGCAGTTTGATGGCGAGAAAATCACTATCTTCATGTACTACATCTTAAACGAGATGCCAGAGGGAGTGCGAGGTTTTGTCACAGTAGGAGCGATAGCCGCAGCACTCTCAAGTACAAACTCCGTTCTAGGTGCCATGGCTTCCGTTGCCATAGAAGATCTCTACAGACCATGGAAGTTAAAGCAAACGCCAACCACACAAGAGAGTCACTTCATAAAAGCATCGAGAAATGCCGTGCTATTTTTTGCAGTCATTTTATCTGCAATGGCAATTCTTAGTTACTTTTGGCAGAGATACTCTGAGCTTTCACTCATAGGTTTTGCTCTAGGAGTGATGGCGTTTGCCTACACTGGACTCCTTGGTGTCTTCTTCGCAGCTATCTTCACTAAACGCGGAAGTGCAAAGAGTGTTCCTTTTGCACTTCTTGGAGGATTTGTCACCGTTTTAGCTCTACAGCCTTACACTTTTGGACTCTCCATAGGATTTGCTTGGCAGATTACTCTTGGAACCTTAGTCGCGTTTGGTGTGATGCTTACTCAAAGGCAAGGCAAATAGGGTTACACCTCGGGAGAGATGGAATTTGCTGAAATAATACATCCTAAAACTTATAAATAAAACTTGTCTTTTGAGTAAAGTCTTCTTTGCCAATGCCTACAGCAGGAGCGGAATCCACATCATAGTAGATAACAAAAGAGAGATAGAGTTTTTCATAAATAAGTATGGTCATCTCTAAACCATTTGAGAAAATATAATCCCCAACATCATCCACTTTTGGTTGGTAGTACATGACATAAGAGAGTTTACTTTTTTTGTCAAACTTTTTAGTATAAGAGATGTAGGAGTTTATACGTGTATTTTGCTCGCTTGGGTTAATTGAGGAGATATACTTTATATCCTCACCAAAGGCACCTAAACCAAAGAAAAGGTTACCATACTTTTGCATATTGTTATGGTAGCGAAGCCCTCCACCTGCTAGAAATCTATGCTCCACATTTGTAAAGTCATTTGTTTCAGACTGTCCAAAAAGTTCGTAGTTTATAGACTTGTTCTTTGTAAGTGTATGGATAAAACGCAGGTGCATATAAGTCTTGTTTGTATTGGTTGTGCCAGAGGCTT
>JALWTK010000074.1 GCA_027082875.1 Sulfurimonas sp.
GTTGCATACTTTTCAAATACACGCAAAAGTGGTCTTGTTTTTCTTGTATCTAAAAGTTTCACACCAAAAGGCTCTATAAGGTCAACATATTTTTTTGTAAGTGTTGCTATAGAACTTGCATGTAGAAGCATATCAAGAACTGTTCTCTCACATCTTAAAAGTGTATGGGAGTCTGCATTTAGAGTTGCTAAGGTATCCCCCTTAACAAAGGTCTCTCCATCATTTTTCAACCAACTTATTTCAAACTTCTCTTGTGATGCCAAAACATCTATATACTTTACTCCAGCAATAACACCATCACTCTTAGCAACGATTTTTGCACTTGCATTTACGGTAGGCTCAACGCAAGCATAGAGATCCCCACGACCAACATCCTCAGCTAGAGCATTGCGTACAAAAGATTCAATCATAATGCCAACATTCTCTCTAATGCTATCTTCGCCCACTTTTGAGTATCTTCATCTATAAAAATTTCATTGATAGGTTCACCATCTTCTATGGCTTTGAGTGTGTCATAAACATCTTGAAGAGTTGTCTCATTCATAGTCGGACACTCTGGTTTCGTTGAACTAAGTACATATGTATTTTTCTCACGAAGACGGTTCACAAGATTAAACTCCGTCCCTACAGCTATCTTTTGTTCAACTGGTTGCTCAGCTATATACTTGATGATTTGAGACGTGGAACCAACAAAGTCACTCGCATCACAGATTAGGGGATCACACTCAGGATGCGTCACTATCTTAATGCCTGGGAATTTTTTTCTATAAAATGCAATATCATCAAGTGTAAAAAGTTGATGCACAGAACAGAAACCATCAAAACAGATGATGTCGGACTCAGTTAAATCACTTCCATCACCAATGACACAAGATTTAAGTCCCATCTGGTTCCCTATGTTTTGTCCTAAACATCTATCTGGAACAAAAAGAATCTTTTTTCCCTCTTTAAGTGCATTTGTGATAATAGTTTTGGCATTTGAACTTGTACATACTAGTCCACCCATCTCGCCAACTTTTGCTTTGACCACTACATCGGAATTGATATAAGTAATTGGTAATATATTCGCATTTTCTATGCCAGCATCATTTAAGGCTTTTACAGCGTTGTCAAACATAAGCCCATCTATCATCTTCGCCATAGCACAGCAAGCCACTTTAGGCATTACTACACGTTTATGAGGCGAGAGTACTTTTACACTTTGACCCATAAAGCCAACACCACAAAAGAGTACAAACTCAGCATCATCAGCCTTCGTTTTCATAGCGAGTTCTAAAGAGTCACCCGTAATATCACCAACCTCAAAAACTTCATCGCGTTGATAGAAGTGAGCAACAACTGTCACATCTAACTTCTTTTTCAACTCATCTATTTTTATCTTTAATTCTTCATTAGTAAACTGCACAAAATTGTCCTATGTATATTATTGATGTGATTATACCAAAAAATTTTAGCTACTTATTAATATAGAGAGTGTAGAATGTCATCATAAAATATATTAAGGATTTTTATGGACTTTTTATTCAACACAAATGTACAGTTTTTTATAGCTGCATATCTTATAGGTGGTATTCCCTTTGGTCTACTTTTAGCGAAAAAATTTGCTGGTGTAGATGTCAAAGCAAGTGGAAGTGGTAGTATCGGTGCGACAAATGTCCTTCGAGTTGTCAAAGAGACAAATCCTGCATTAGCAAAAAAACTCGGCATCGCTACACTTGCACTTGATGCACTTAAAGGTGTTCTAGTACTTAGCATAGCTTACTTTATGGGTTTAAGTGAAGCTACACTTTGGGGTATAGCTGTTATCGCCGTTCTTGGTCACTGTTTTTCTCCTTACTTAGGTTTAGAGGGTGGTAAAGGCATTGCCACTGGTATGGGTGTTATGATGTTTATGTTACCACAAGAGACACTTATTGCTCTCGTTGTTTGGGGAGTTCTTGCCAAAACAGTTAAAATCTCTTCAGTCTCTTCACTTACTGGTGTTTTAGCACTCCTAATCTCGAGCTTTTTTATTCATCCTGCGATGGCTCATGCTCCTGTTATTCTAATTGTATTTATACTTTTCTACAAACATATTCCTAATATTGTTCGTCTCTTCAGTGGTCAAGAAAAAGCTGTAGTATAATGACTATCCATATCGAAGATCTAAAGTTTCAGAGTATCATTGGAATTTTAGACTTTGAACGCACTAAACCTCAAGATGTTATCATCAACCTCACTATAGAGTACAACTACAAAAATGAGTTTATAAACTATGCTGAAGTATCTGCTCTCATTAAATTTACCATGATTGAGAAAAAGTTTTTACTTCTTGAAGATGCTTTAATAGATCTAGCCTCTATACTCAAAAAAGAATTTTTTACAATAGAAAAACTTTATTTAAAAATCACAAAACCTTCCATTATGCCCAATTGCAAGGTCAGTTTAAGCGATAATTTCTCTTTCCTTTCTTAATCCAAACTTCACTTTTTTTTAAAGAAAATTGAAAAAAACTTTAAAGTAACCTAAAATTACGCTATCATTCCGCCAAATATTTACTTACTAGGAAATTATTAATGCGTATTCTTATTATTGAAGATGAAGTTACATTAAACAAAATGCTTGCTGAAGGGCTCAAAGAGTTCGGTTACCAAAGTGATGTTGTAGAAAACCTTAAAGATGGTGAGTACTATCTTGACATTCGTAACTACGATTTAGTTCTTATGGACTGGATGTTACCAGATGGTAACTCTGTAGATATCATTGGTGATATCAAGTCAAACACACCTAAGACTGTTGTAGTTGTTATCTCTGCTAGAGATGATAATGAGAGTGAGATCGAAGCACTTCGTGCTGGTGCTGATGACTACATCAGAAAACCATTTGATTTTGATGTTCTTATCGCTCGTATTGAAGCACGTTTACGTTTTGGTGGATCAAACATCATCGAGATAGAAGACTTAACTATCAATCCTGAAGAAGAGAAAATCACATACAAAGAAAATGAGATAGAGCTTAAAGGTAAACCTTTTGAAGTACTTACTCACCTTGCTCGTCACCGTGATCAGATCGTATCTAAAGAGCAACTTCTTGACGCTATCTGGGAAGAACCAGAGCTCGTTACTCCAAATGTAATCGAAGTTGCAATTAACCAAATTCGACAAAAAATGGACAAACCATTAGGAATCACAACTATCGAGACTGTACGTCGTCGTGGTTATAGATTCTGTTTCCCTAAAGAAATCAACTAATTATTTTTCACCCTATTTTGGGTGAATAACTCTTAAATTTTCCCATCCTCTTTTACTTATACATCTACTTCAGTTATAATATCAGATATACTATTTTCAAGGTACATTATGTTTTCTAATCGCAGTATTCGTAAAAATTTTCTTATTCAACTCCTAATCTCTTCCATCTCTTTAATTTTAATATTCTCTTCCATTCTCTATTTTTTTATTGAAAAATCAATTCTTGATGATAAAAGTCTTGAACTAGAGCACTATGCAAAAAATATCGCTAATTATAAATCGATTTATCAACAAGACGAGTTAATGACAGGAAATATTCTCTCACTCAATATTGAAGTTGTAAATATTCAAAATCCAAATATTGAAATATCTAACTATGAAACTACGGTAGGTAAAGAAACTTACCTAACACTTGTTTATCCTTTTAATGCAAAAAAAGGCATCTACCTCAAAGTTAGTAAAAAAATCACTCAAACAAAAAAGTTACTGCATAAGATACTAAAATACATTTTTATTATAAATATTGCTGGCTCTATTCTTGTACTTATCTATGCAATCACACTCTCAAAGATGCTCGTAAAACCACTCAAAATACTTAACGCAAAACTCTCAAATATGAATGAGCATCTTATAAAGCCAATCAATACCAAAGCACTACCAAAAGAATTTGAGCCCCTTGGTGATACGATTAACCATCTTATAGCACGTATTCAAAACTTTGTAAAGTATCAAAAAGAGCTTTTCATAGGAACGGCTCATGAACTGAAAACTCCACTTGCAGTCATCAAGCTTAAAAATCAAGTAACACTTATAAAAAAACGCTCACCTGAAGAGTATATAGAAGCATTAAAGGTAACAAACAAAACAATAGATGAAATGAATATCATAGTCTCAAATATTTTAAATATAGGTCGTCAAGAGGGTGCACAACTAGACAAACCTGTAGAAGTAGATGTTATACAGATTCTCAGACAAAAAGCAGATGATTTTAAACTGCTTGCAAGTAACGAAGGTAAAGAGTTGCATATGAGTTTTGAGCCAAATGGATATATGGCAACACTTCAGGTGAGTCTTCTCAACCAGATAATACAAAATTTTTTACAAAATGCACTTAAATTTACACCAAAAGAGAGATCTGTTACACTCAGTAGTTCTCTAGGTGACTTTGGTCTTATCATTGAAGTTATTGATGAAGGATGTGGCATAGATGACAGTGTAGACCTTTTTGCCCCTTTTAAACGCCAAGGAAACAAACAAGGTGTTGGTTTGGGTCTTTTTCTCGCTAAAAGTGCAGCAGATGCACTTGGTGCAAAGATAGAGCTTAAAAATCGTGAAGATGGTATAGACGGTACTATTGCCTCTTTACAACTCAATTCAAAACTATCTTGTATCATTCCTCAAAATAACTAGGCTATTTAAAAAATACTGAAGCTTTATTTTGTTATAAATCGGTCACTAAAAGTAATAACTATAAAATATAAGGTTTTTTAATGGCACTAATAATAAATGATGAATGTATAGCATGTGACGCATGTAGAGAAGAGTGTCCAACTATAGCTATAGAAGAGGGAGATCCCATCTACTACATCGATCCAGATCGTTGTACAGAATGTGTTGGTATCTATGATGAACCAGCTTGTATCTCCGTCTGCCCTGTTGATTGTATTGTTCCAGATAAGGACAATGTTGAGTCTATTGCTGAACTTCAGTTTAAAGCAAAAAATTTAGATATGGAAGAGTAAAGCTTTGGCTAAGCGAGTTTGTGTCATAGATATAGGCTCTAACTCTGTTAGAATGGTTGTCTATGAAAAGACATCTCGTTATGCCTTCCATCTTCTCCATGAAGAAAGAAGTAAGGTCAGAATCTCTCAAAATGCATATAAATTTGAAGGAAATCTTCAGAAAGAACCGATGCAGAGAACATTTGAGGCACTCTCAAACTTCCTCACTATCTCCAAATCTTTTAAGATAAAAAAGCTCCTCTGTGTTGCAACATCTGCTCTTCGTGATGCTCCAAATAAAAAAGAATTCATACAGAAAGTAAAAGAAGAGCTCAAAATCAACATTAAAATTATTAGTGGTGAAAAAGAAGCCTACTTTGGTGGTATAGCTTGTGCCAACCTACTAGAAAAGCAAAAAAATGCACTTACTGTCGATATTGGCGGTGGTTCTACAGAGTTCTCTATCATTAACGAAAATAGTGTTACAGATACTCTTTCATTTAAACTTGGTACAGTGCGTTTAAAAGAGCTTTTCTGTGAAGAAAAAAACTTAGAAGATGCGATAAAATATATTGATACACAACTTGATACATTAAAAGTAGAAGGGATTACGACACTTATAGGTATTGGTGGGACTTTTCGTGCTTTAACGACTGCTATTATGCAAAGAGAGTCCTACCCCCTTAATAAAATTCATGGATATGAACTCTCCACTGAATCATTTATTAGCTATTTAGATACACTCTTACAAGCACAGAGTAGCGAAGAATTACTTGCCCTAGGTATAAAAGAGAATCGTTTTGATGTTATTAAACCTGGTACACTTATTTTACAACGATTACTAAAGCGCATGCAAGTTTTAAAGATAATGACAAGTGGAGTAGGTGTACGTGAGGGAGTAT
This sequence comes from Sulfurimonas sp., assembly GCA_027082875.1. Lineage (GTDB taxonomy): Bacteria > Campylobacterota > Campylobacteria > Campylobacterales > Sulfurimonadaceae > Sulfurimonas. Next base: position 5,854 of record JALWTK010000074.1, read on the forward strand.
ATCTTGCTGACTTACTTCGAAATAATAAGCACAAGTTCCCACATAATTATAATACTTCAGTAAAGTATCTCCTTGATGCACATGTTCAAGATAAGTCTTTTTCGACACAACTTACAACATTAAGTAAAAAACTTTTTGACCTAACATCACAATACTTTGGTCTTGATACTCGATTTAGATATGAGCTTGGTCTTGCAGCGAAACTCTATCCAACTGGAAGTAGTTTGCACTTTTTCTCACAAAATAAACATAGCTACTATCTTATTCAAAATGCATTAGAGTATGGTTTTTCACACAAGAGTATTACACTTATAGCTACACTCTCTAAGTATGCAAAAAACAAGCTTCCAGCCCACTCTCATCTTGAAAAGTATAAAGTGCTTCTTCCTGAGCCAAAGACTACAGAAGCACTCAGTTATCTACTTTCTCTTAGTATATCTCTACTAAGTCATAGACCTAGAAATATTGATTTTGACTTAGTATTTAACGATGGGATACTACAAGTAAATTCGCAAAATACCTTATATATTACAAAAGATGCAGTAGAAAAACTTGCACTCCCCTCAAAAATATTTCAAGTCTCTTTTAACTAAGAGACTTGTCTCTTAAAATCTCTGTCCCATAGTAAACTCAAAGCTTGATGGTTTATCTCCCACTTGCTCATTCAATGGTCTTGCAAACATTAGCTGAATAGGTCCAACTGGAGAAAACCACTCGATACCTGCACCATAACCTCCACGAGATATCTCAGAGATAGAGCTATCTCCAATAAATCCCCAATCCACAAAAGTCACT
>JALWTK010000075.1 GCA_027082875.1 Sulfurimonas sp.
GAACTTGATTTCCAAAATCTTCACCGTAAAGGTTGTTGATATGGCTAAAGTTGTCTATGTTTATGAGAATACAAGATTTTTCTTTATCTGTATTTATATCATCATAAAGGGCATTTCTATTTTTTAAACCGGTTAAAGAATCTATGTAGAGAAGATGTCTGAGTTCCTCAGTTTTTTCAAGGAGTGCATCATGCTTTATGCGTAGTTGCTCATCTGTATTTTTATCTTTTTCCTCTGTGAAGTAGCGAATAAGGAAGTAGATACCAGAAAGGGCAATACTGATATTGAGAATATAAAAGACCTCTACAGCAGTAGAACTCATCTCAATATGAATAACATTTTCAAGCCACTGATCTATTAAAGCGGAAAATATAACAAGTCCTATAAATGAGTATAACCAATAAAGGGATTTTGGTCCTTTGTCATGAATAAGTGCTGTAACAGGTGCAAAAAATGCCCAGATAAAGATATAGCTACTCTGTGAGAAACCACCAAGTGACCACATTAGCATAAATGGAAGCATCAAGATAAGGATCATTTGTGCTTTTTGAATAAATACAATATCTTTCGTTTTATAGAAAATATATACAGTAACTATGGATGAGAGTGTGTAAAACATTGGAATAGTTGCGGGAAGATTCTGCCCAAGTGCGAAGTAGATCAGCGACCAGACAAAACCAACTGGAGCGATTATAACTGGCACCATGGTAATAGATATTTTATTGAGCTGTAGCTGTTCACTATCTGACTCTTCAATGCCCAAACGAAGTGTATAGTAAATGAGTTTTTTAATAATTTCTAAGATGTTTTTGCCTAATAAATAAATAGTAGATAAGTAGAATTATATCACAATATTATTAAAAAATAGAATAACTCTGCCAAATATAACTAGCTCAATCCTAAGAAAAATATGCTAAAATTACACTTATATAAAGAGAATAAAGGGTCAAAATGTCATTTGAAAAACTAGGAATTATAAAGCCACTGCTAAGTGCAATAGCTGACTTAGGGTATGAAACCCCAACTACTGTGCAAACGCGAGCTATTCCTTTGGTTTTAGCAAAGAGTGATGTCTTCGCCACAGCTCAAACAGGAACGGGTAAAACTGCTGCCTTTGGTCTGCCACTTCTACAGCGTTTACGTAAACCACTAGAGGGAAAGGGTGTTCGTGTTGTTATCCTCTCACCTACTCGTGAGTTAAGTATTCAAATCTACGAAGATTTAGAGAAGTATGCGAAAAATATGAAGATAAATATCATGATATTAGTGGGTGGTAAAGATCTTGAAAAACAGCGTCAAAAACTCAAAGAGGGTGTTGAAATAGTTATAGCAACACCAGGGCGATTGATGGAGCATACAGAGAGTGGTCTGAGTCTTAAAGATGTAGAAGCTTTTGTTCTTGATGAAGCGGATAGAATGTTGGATATGGGATTTACTAAAGATATACGAAAAATCCATCCACTTCTTCCTAAACGCCACCAGACACTTCTCTTCTCAGCAACATATAGTGAGAAGGTTCGTAAACTCTCAAAGCTTGTACTCAACAAGCCTGCCTTCATAGAAACTGGAAAGAAAAACAGTACCGTTGATACCATTAACCAGATAGCCTACCTAGTGGACACCGAAAGAAAAGCCGCACTCCTTGCATACCTCATAGGCTCAAGAAATTATCCACAGGTCTTAGTTTTTACTCGAACAAAAAAGAGTGCAGATGAGCTTGTAGTTGAGCTTAAAAAAGATGGACTCAAGTGTGGAGTGATTCACGGAGATAAAACAAAAGCAAATCGTTTAAAAACACTCACCCAGTTTAAAGAGGGACACTTTAAAGTACTCGTTGCAACAGACATCGCATCTCGTGGACTAGACATCGAGCACCTTCCTTATGTTATAAACTACGAACTTCCTTCTATCCCTGAAGATTATGTACATCGTGTTGGTCGTACTGGCCGTGCTGGTCGTGAGGGTGAGGCTATTAGCCTCGTAGACATTTATGAAAAGTATGACATTAGAGATATAGAAAAACTAATAGGACAAAAAATCCCACAAGATACAGTAGAAGGTTTTGAACCTGATCCTACTATACGCCGTAAAGATGTCGATGAAGTAAAACTCAAAGCAGAGCATAAACGAGCATCAGGAAAGAAAGAACGTAAGTACAATAAAAATACATCGAGTGTGCCAACAACTAAAAAGCAGATGAAAGCGACTAAAAAGAAGAGAAAAACTACGAAGCGTGATGGGTAGTAGTTTTACTGAAACTCTTCTGTTCTCCATTTTTGATAGGAGTTAAAGTAACCAACTCTAGATTTTAAGTCTAAAAACAGTGTGTATTCCTCTTCGATATGAGTAGAAGAGAGGCCTTCATCATTGAGACTAATATAATAGGACACATTATCAAAAATCTCTAACTGTTGGCAGAGCATATCTACCTCTTTTGGACCAGGTGGTGTGTAGTTACCATCATTAAACTCTTTTTCAAGGAGTGTACCTACAGCAACATATGTAGGGCTAATATGAATGTTAATATTGACATCATAAGTGTTTATAAGCTCATGAGCATACTTAGAGACATTATTCATATCATCTATAGCTTCTTGTGTTGACATATTCGGTACTGCTTTATACATCATATAAAACTTAAGTGAAACATCATACTTTGAAAAAAGTGGCATTAGTTTTTCAAGAGCTGATTTATAAAATCCTTTTTGATAATAACCATTACGTATTTCATCATCAAATATTTCAAATCCTAGAGCAATTTCTATCTTAATATTACGATCTTCATGAGCAGAAAGCACTTCATTTATTGTTTTGAGTTGGTGCTCGTTAAGATACTCTATTCTAGATTCAATAATGATTTTTTCTAAGCTTGGCAGTTCCTCTATGAGTGCATTAATTGTATAAAGCAAAGAGAGAGTAGGCATAGTTTTAATGTCAAAAAGGTTTCCATTATTACTTAAAATCATCTCTTTTATAGACTCTTTTTCTTTGTGAGATAAAGAGTTTTGTAAAACAGTGTCTACTTGCTTATAGACTGCACTAGGAGAAGTTGTTTTACTCTGGGAACTTAGAGATGGTAAGTTACATCCACTACACTTGGCATAACGACATTTCGGTGTATAAAGAATAAGAAATAAACCATTACCTATACTGGAGTTATAAAACCAAAATTCCATAGGATCTTCTTCTTTTCTATATGTATTTAGCCACTCTGGTGTTATCTTTGGAGGAGTATATTCGTAACTTATATTCATAGTGTTTACAAGGTCATAATCAAGTGAACTTAATGTTGTAATAGACCAAAACAGAAGACCTCTGAGATCATCTGATGTCAGATATGGTTCTATATCTGATGAGTATGTACTCATACCTGGTAAGTTTTTTAAGAGTGTTGTAATAAGTTGTGTTGATTGTGCCGAAGATTTACTCAAAAAAAGTGCTACACAAATAGTAGAGAGCAAAATTAATGCATTATCATTTTTTGTGTATGACTGAAAGTTTTTTTCATAAGTCAGGTAAAGGAATGTAAAAAGAGCTTCTTTTGTATCTATATTATAATATTGTTGCTTTTTTTCTTCTCCAAACATACTGTTTAATGCTATTTGCATTAGCTCTATAAGTTCTGTATCATCTAGTACTATGTCTTGTTCAAAATGTATTCCCACTATATTTTCAAATGTGTTTTTCATTTCATTTGCAAGTAAGTTGGAGTCTATTTTTAGTTCATTCATTTTAACCACTTTGTATCTATTTCTATTTTAATGCAATCATTTGAAAGGCTTGTCTCTTGATCACAGTTCTCTTCATTAACATTAATTTTTGCAAAGACATTTAAGTCAAGGAGATCAATAATTTTAATATCCTCTTCTCTTATCTTGTATTGTACCTTTAATTTCTCTAAATTATTTAAACTTATATTTTCCAACTCTAGACTCGTTTGTGTCAGAGTGACTTTATCACAGTATAGAGATTCTATTTCAGCTGCAGTAACACTTGTAAGCTCTATTTTACTATGTTTATTAGTTAAACTCACTTTGAATTTTCTAAAATTTTGTAGTCCGTGTTCTTTAAGTTGAACATAGTTTGTTTGAACACTTAAAAAGTCTTTTACAATAGGTGAATCACTTTTTATTTGTGAAAGTACATATTGGTACTGAAGTAAAATACTCTCATAACTATAGATAAAACTCTCATAAAGGTACTCTAAATCAACATTTTTATTTTCAGTTGCATCTTTATGTGCAATAACTTTATTCCGAATAGAAGAAAGATACTGGAGAAGCACAGATGAGTCTATATTTTTAATAATATTAAAGTGTAGATTAAAATACTCAAACTGAGAAAATATAGCTCTTATATGATCAACAATTGAAGAGTTCTTGATAAGTTCTTCTTGCTCTTTAAAGTTTAACTTAACCCAGTGTGGATCTTCAACAATTGGTTGAAGGATATCAGATTCTATCATACTATTACCAAGATCTACAGTAGTTGTAATATTATTTTGTGTAAGTAGTGTATCCATCTTTTCTAAAAAATGATCTTCGGTAAAATACCCTTTAGAAATGTAAGAGTTTAGTCTTTCTCTAAAGTGTTTTATGAGTACTTCTTCTTCTGCATATTTAGCTAGTTTAAAGGAGAAAGGTTTCTCCTTCTTTAATGTACCATCAATGATACCAACAGCTTTTCCATAGTTTCCGGCAACTTTTATTGTCTCTTTTATCTTCTTTATCTCTCCAGATTTATTTCTATTGGTAGACCCATAAGTACTTCTAAAGAGTATACCTATGGTTAAAAATTCATCCATAAAGTTTGTTAGCGGAGTAAAAAGTTCATCTTTAAGTGCCGATTGTTGGTAGTTTTTTTTCTTTTCAACTCCATCGATGATAAACTCAAACATAGCTTGCATCTCTTGTGGAAAGAAATGGTATGTTTTTTTCATAAGAGTAAGTGTTTTATCGTAGTACTCTAGCATGTTATTGAGTTTTCTATGCTCTAAAATTAGGGTTTTCGAATAGCCAACAAAGTTGAAATTTTTATGCTGAATCCATAAGTGCTTATCTGATTTTTCAAGTAACTCATTAAGGTACATAGGCATAGGATACTTGAGGTGAGGCCAACGAAGGTAAGCTAACTCTTCCCACTCCGAAGTAGAAATATCATCTTTTTGGCTATTTATGATTTTTTTGATTGCAGGACTACTTAAGAGTTCAGATGTTAACTCAATAGATGAAATATATGGAGAGAGTTCTTTGCACGATATATCATCTTTTACACTATTAAATTCTTCTATAAGCATGAGAAGAATTTTAAAGGAGTGTTCTTTCCATCGATTATCACTAAGTTCTAAACCATACGGAAATTTCCAAGAAGATTTTAACCAATTATCTAGTGCATAAATAAGTGCCTTATGGCTAATGTCGATATGCTCACTTTTACTTAAAATATTATTGGATGCCCTAAAAAGAGAATCGGCTTTAATTGGATATCCCTGAGTAATAGCTTCTCTTTGTTGTTTGTTATTTGGAGTATTGAAAAATAGTTTGAACCCTTCAAAAAGAGATGACAATATCTCAGGTGGATCCGTAAGATCAGATGTCATAAGTCTAGGATTATTTAAAAACATCATATTCTTAGGGTGAATAAGTAGAGAAGGATGTTCTAAGTAGAGTGAGTGAATTTTATTGTCTATTTTATAAAAGTGATTTAAAAAGAGTTGAATAGATTTTGCTATAAGTTCATCTCTAAGTTCTAAGTCATTCTCTTTTATAAAAGGAAAATCTTTAAGTGAAGTATGCTCATGATTAACATGCTCAAGAAATTTTTCTGCCGATTCGTTGTCATCGATAATAAAAACAATCTGTTTTCGTTTAACTTTTTTATAAAATTCTTCAAATTCTGCAACTTTAATATCTTTATTTAATTTTACAGCCCAAAAAATATTATCTGAACTATTTTCAATTTTAATTCTGAAGTTATTATTTGTATATTTGTCATACTCAATAGAAATCTTTCCTGGATTCATAAATATTTTATCCGCAAGCATAATTAAAAGAGCTTGTGATTCAAACTCATAAGAGTTGTCAGGATGTGATCGAATAAAAAATGGTTTATTGAAGATATTTGCTTCATACTCTGTTCTGTCAAGAAAATCTCTAAACTTATCAAAATATGGGAATGAACTAATCGCCATAACTATATCTTGTTCATTAAGTGTATCTGACTTTTTAGGGAGTAAAATATTTGAGTTAGGATTTAAAGAGTCTTTGAGATCATGAAGTTCAACCCAGCTAATATTATTTCTAAAAGAGAAAAGTATTTTATGTCTTAATGACTCAGGTAAAAGGTCATTGTTATTAAATTTAACATAATAGTCATGAGAACTAAGACCCATCTCTTGCATCTCTGCTCCAGCACTAGAACTAGAACTTAAAAAACAGAAGTCATGCATCTTTTCTTGAAGTGCAACTCCAATTTCAAGACCATTGATAACTTCTGGCTCTGCTCCTATATACTCAGGTAAAGAGAGATCAACAATAAAGTAATAATAAGTATCTAAAGTATTTTCAATACTAAGAAGATAGTTTTCAAAATCTTGTTTGTTTGTCATAATTTTAAGCTCAAGATTTAAGAGCCTATATACTTTTTTAGAGTAAGAACCAAAAATCGCTTGCCATTTATCTATTTCACTATTTTCATTGAGAAACTCATGTTCTAAAAAATTATCATCTACCCAAACGAGGATACCTTTCTTATATGATGCTTTCATATGTACTCCTATACCTTACTCTGACAAAAATCTAGATTGAAACGAACTAGTTTTTTAAAGAGTATTAAATTATTTACATTTACATTGTCATGATGACTCACTTCAAGTATCTCAATACTGTCACTAAGTGCCTTATAAATTTCTTGTGTGAGTGATTCAACATCTGTACTATATTTAAGAGTGTGAAGATGACTTAACTGCTCTGTAGCTTTTTGTTTTCCATGACTGGAGACTTGTGTATATTGTTTGATATTTTGGTACTTATCAAGTTGTAATAGCTTCTGTAGTTCAAGTGTAGAAGTTACTATTTTTTCAAATTCTTTTAAAAGAGTAGTCTCTTTAAATGCATTTTCATAAATTTTCTCATAATTTTTAATATCATGTCTTAATTTACCTAAATACCCAGAAGACTCTCTTTTTATAGCAAATTCACTCCATATGGAGAGTAGCTGTGGTGTACGATACTCTAGAAAATTGAATATGATATTATGAGTAATTCCTAGATAAAATAACCACCATTTTTCTCGAGGATCTTTAAGGGTGACATTATTCACAATAAGAAGAGTATTCTTGTGATATGTAACATTGCTAATCATAAATTCCCGTGTTCCTTTACCTGATCTGGCGGTTTTAAACTCAAACCACTTTGATACTATCGTAGCTCGGGATGCTTCTTTCTCTGATATACTAGCAATGTAAAAGAAGTTTTCTGCAATTGAATGTTCAAGTTTTGAAAATGAGTTTAAGAACGATGTATTATACTCCTCATCTTTAAGAAATGGAACTATATTATGTGCTGGGCCTTCCTCTTGTGTTGTTTTCTCTTCTTGATCTTTACTTTGAATTGCAGAGAGATAGTCATCGAGTGCTTGTAGGGAATCATTGAGTAATTTTATGTTATTAAAAATATAAATTTTACCTGCTTCAATATTGGCATTAAATTCTTTAAAAATAATAATATCATTTGAATCGATTAAATCATCTAGATGTTCATATACTTTTGTTTTTATGGCACCTGCCTCACCATTAGATAAAATACATACTGGGGCATTGTTTTGATTTTTTTCTTTGAATAAGTAAATACCTTCTAAACCTTCTTCTTCATCAGCATCTCCACTCTCATTAAGGATTGACATATCAGTTAGTAAGATTTTTGCATCTTTCATATAGAGTTCATTTTTTCTAACATCATGAAAAGTAGATAAGTTATATTTTGAAAGAAATTTTAGGTTTTCTTCATAATACTCTTGTGAATCTTCAAAATAAAGAATATCACATGTTTCTGTACTTTTAGAAACTATTGGTGTGGTGTTTTCTACTGTAGTTGTACTCTCTTCACAAAAGAGCGAGAGATTACTCTGTAAGTCTACTTTGAGATACATTTTAGCAGAAATAATGTTTGGAGCAATCATAGTATATGCTATATTGTTTAAACTACTTAGTGCCTTTATCTGTCGTCTTGCTTGCACTACTCCTATCCCAGTAGAACCTTTTTTAGAAGTGTCTTTTCCTAGTTCATCGAGATGTGTATCATTGAGCTTTTCAAAACGAGATTTTGTGATTGCTGGGGTATGGTTTACAATGTTGAGTACTAAGAAGTCATTGTCTTTAATATGCTCAATATTTACAGAGAGGATTATCTCCCCTTCTTGTTTATTTTGTGAGTATATATGAGTGTACTCAGTGGCATTTTTTAGAAGAACTTTAAAGGCTTTTGGTATAGAAAGGTCATCCCACAGCATCTGCATATGAGGGAGGAAGATTTCGTTTACTACAATCTTAACTGTATGCTTCTGTGGTAACCATTCTTCAATTTTTTCTTGAAAGTTAATGCTCTCTTGGAAGTTGTTTTGTTCTTCAAAAAACTTATGCATAAGCTCATTAAAAATATTTGCACTGTTAAAACTATATGCTCTGGTTGCTGAAGCATTCTCATCTGTATAGAGTTTTTCATTGAGTTGGATAAAAAGTGCATCTATCTTTTCTTGTATTTCACCATCTTTGACAAGTGATTTAATTTCATGGATAGTATGGGGAATCATCCCTTGAAGCTGCTTTTTGATTTCTGCTTGTTTTGCAGCACTCTCTGTGTTGTATATTACCTGACGAATAACCATTTGAATAAGAACTTTAAAGTCTTCTATCTCCGCTTGCAACTCCGATGTCGTTTTTACAATATCTTTATCAGCAACAAAGACCATAGTAATCGCATCTTTTCGCTTGAGGTATTGTACAGTAGATGCGAGTTCTGGTTTTGTAATACGTTCAGGATCAAAGCAGACAGTTATAGTCTTTGCCTTATACTCATTTCTGATATTTTCCTTCATCTTTTGAATGAGTCTTTTCTTAGTATTTCCTCTATAGTAAAGAGCATTTTTAGGACTCTCCTCTTCTAAGGACAGAACAGCTTCTTTCTCTTCTTTTGAAAGACTATCGTAAGTTTTAAAATTGTAGTTATAAGTGGTGTCATCATATGTTACATGTGAATCTATCTTATCCTCAGCCATGATATCAAAATACTTTTCCTGTAGTCCCATAAGAACAGGATACTGTTCGAAAAGATCTAGTCCAAATTCATATTCATAAAAGAGACCATATTCATTAAAGTTATCACGAATTTTTCGTTTCATATTTACTAGTTTTTTATTCTCTGCTCCTGTCTTATCTTTGATCGTTTTTTCTAGAAACTCTTTTTCTAAAAGTAAATTGGAGAGAAGAAGATTTCCTTGAATGTGTTTTCGGTTCACAGTAGCTATTTCTTTTTCAAATATAAAACTATCTCGTACATCCCAGTCCATATAGTTTACTTTCTTGTCGCTAAATATTAAATCGTTTTTTTCATCAAGAATAGTGTTGTCCTCAGAGTCTTGGGCATCTTGCTCCCATCCCATGAGATAAGCTCCTCTATCTGAAGGTTCACGACTCTTTATCTTTGCTTCTAGTACTCGAACTTTTTCTAAACCAGTAAAGTCGTTTTCTAAACCAGTCTCTGGAAATATAAAAACACGGTCAAAAGGATAAATTTCAGTATTTTCTACACCCTCTATCTTACAAAGTAACTCTTTGATAAACTTTGTGTAAAACTCTATAGAGTTTTCTGTATTTTCATTCTCTTCTGCTGTTTCTTTATTAAAAATGTCATCAAGTCCTTTTGAGTACCAGTGTCTTGAGATATCTGAAGCTTCACCAATAGCCCCATTCATTGCCTCTTGTAGTTTATAAAGTGAACAGTTGTTGATAAATCGACCTATATAAAAACGAAGATTCTCATTAAACTGTCTCAAGTCCTCTTGTTTTATTCTTTCACTTTCATTTTTGTAGATAAACATAGAACATTCGAAAACTTTATTTATTTCGGCTGTTTTATCATCTATATAGTTTTCATCTCTTTCTGTAACTACAATGACTACAAGGTATTTATTATTGTCGTATAAGATAGAGTTCACATAAGGGTAAAGGTCAATAGCTTTAGAGTCTACAAGACTAGTTCTTTCATACTTGACTTGCCACTCCTTGAGCTCTGTTTTAAAGTATCCATCGAGGTCGAGAACTTGTCTATTATCATTATCTTTGGCATAACGTTCTTGAAAATCTTTCTCATCAAAAATACCATCAAAACTACTCTCTTTTGAATCATTAAGTTTTGTAAAGAGTGTACTATACTTTTTTTCTTCAGGGAGCTTAAAGTAGTTAAGTTTAAAGTTCCTCATCATAAGTTTAAATAAAGGATTTTGCTCATTGTGCTCTATATCAACATCAATATCTAAGAAATCTTTTAATAAAGAACTTTTGTATGTGTTGATATCTAAAACATATTTTCTATCTTGCAGGCGAAATTGTAATCCGACAATAAGATTATCCGAATAGAAACTAAGATCTTTTTTGACCTCATTTGATGGGAGTTCAAGTTTTCTATCTCCATATTCATCGCGTTTGAGTTCCGGTGAATGTAAAATATTTTTGTCTCCCATGGAGTAGAGGAACATAGAAGGAAAAGAGATGTTATCAGCATCACATGTTGGATCGTCCATGTAATACTGTAAGGCATTCACATATGCTCTATAAAAAAAGTCATTCTTTTTCGTAGTATGTTCACTTTGGAGATGGCGAGGATTAATAAGTTTAAAGTTTTTAGCTGGCATTTCTTGTCCTAGATAGGGTAATTCACATATAATTTGAATAAGTATAGTTAACTTTCACTTAGATAATAATTTATTGAGTGTTTTTTAGTGAATAAGTAAAAGTGCTCATTTTCAGTGATGATTAATATAACTCTTATAAGCAAAGTGATGTTAGTATACACTTATGTTTACAAACTACCAATTAGAAATTCTTTACAAAGATGAGTATTTAGTTGCCATAAACAAACCCTCTGGATTACTTGTTCATAAGTCTATGATAGATAAACATGAGATTCACTTTGCTATGAAGATATTGAGTGAGCAGATTGGGCAGTGGGTTTATCCTATACATAGGCTCGATAAGGCAACTTCCGGTGTTCTTCTTTTCGCACTTAACTCCTACACAGCGAAGCTCCTTAGTGAGCAATTCGCAACTCATAGTATAGAAAAAACTTACATTGCTATTACTCGTGGATATGTAGTTAACTCTGGCACGATAGAGCATCCCCTCACAAGAAAACTTGACAAGATAAGCGATAAAGACAAACTAGAGAGTAAAGAGGCACAAGAGGCACTCACTCATTTTAAGTGTTTAGCTCAAGTAGAAATAAATGCAAGGGTTGGTAAATATGATACAGCCCGATATTCTCTAGTAGAACTTAAACCTCAAACAGGAAGAAAACACCAACTCCGCCGACATATGAAACATATAAATCATCATCTCTTAGGCGATACGAAGTATGGAAGAGGGGAGCATAATAAGTTTGTACGAGAGCAATACGGGATGCATAGACTCCTGCTTCATGCAATTAGTTTAGAATTCATACATCCTTATACAAAGAAAAAAGTCTATTTAAAAGCAGAGCTTGATAGTACATTTACTATGATATTGAAAGAATTTAGTTGGGAAAACATTTTTTAGAGGTGCATTATAGACTAAGTTCTTTTACGATATCATTAGTAAAAAATAATTATTGAGAGATAACCATGAGTGAAATGCAAGCTATTTATTTAAGAGACTATGAAAAACCGCTGTTTAGTATTGATAGTGTAAACCTGAGATTTGAGTTAGGTGAAGAAGAGACCTTGGTCACGAATGTTATGAAGATGCATAAAGAAGAAGCAGAAGAAAAACATCTGCGTTTAGATAGTGTTGACTTAGAACTTGTTGAGCTCTATCTTAATGATTTACTGCTAGATGAAAGTCGTTATATCATTGAAAATGAAAGCTTAACAGTACTTAATGTACCCTCTGCGTTTACTCTTAAAATAGTCAATAAAATTTATCCACAAAACAATACAGAACTCGAAGGGCTTTATAAGTCTGGCAGCATTTTCTGTACTCAAAATGAACCGGAGGGTTTTCGTCGTATAACACCGTACCTTGACCGTCCTGATGTGATGAGTGTCTTTACTACGACAGTTGTCGCGGATAAGGAAAAGTATCCAGTTTTACTTAGCAATGGAAACAAGGCACAGTGTCATGATAGTTTCGATGATAGACATGGTGTAACTTGGGTTGATCCACATAAAAAACCTTCATATCTTTTTGCTCTTGTAGCTGGAGATTTGGGGAGTATTAGCGATGAGTTTGTTACTGCTAGTGGCGAGAAAGTGGAGCTAAATATTTACTGTGACTTAGGAAATGAGTCGAAGTGCTATCATGCTATGAAATCCCTTAAAGAAGCTATGCTTTGGGATGAAGAGAAATATGGTAGAGAGTATGACTTAGAGATTTATAATATCGTGGCAGTTGATAGTTTTAATATGGGAGCGATGGAAAATAAAGGGCTAAATATTTTTAACTCCGCCTATGTTTTAGCAGACACAGACACAGCAAGTGATGCGAATTTTATGGGGATACAGTCTGTAATAGCTCATGAGTATTTTCATAACTGGACAGGGAATCGTATCACTTGTCGTGACTGGTTTCAGCTTACACTTAAAGAGGGACTTACTGTTTTTCGTGACCAGTCATTTTCAGCAGACTTAAACTCAGCTGAGGTACAACGAATAGAAGATGTCAAAGGGCTTCGTGAACGCCAGTTCGTAGAGGATGCTTCTCCAACAGCTCACCCGATTCAGCCAAAATCTTATATTAGCATGAATAACTTCTACACCTCTACAGTCTATGAAAAAGGTGCTGAGGTCATACGAATGATACATACACTAATGGGTAAGGAAAATTATCGTAAAGCTACTGACTTGTACTTTGAAAGTTTTGATGGTCAAGCAGTTACTACGGATGACTTCTTATGGGCTATGGGCAAGGCGAGTGGAGAAGAGTTGACACAGTTTAAAAACTGGTACCATCAGAGTGGAACACCTAAACTCAAGGTAGAAGAGAGTTTCGATGGTGGCATTTACAGTCTGACACTTACTCAGCTTATTCCTGATGCGGTTGATGGCTCAAAGCAAAAACCTTTTTACTATCCACTAAAGATGGCTCTACTCGATGGGAATGGTGCAGAAGTTGTTAGTGATATGCTTATCATTTCTGAGACGAGTGAAACTTTTGTCTACGAGGGGTTAAGTGAAAAACCAGTACTTTCTATAAATAGAGACTTTTCTGCCCCTATCATAATAGAACAAGACAATGTTGATTTCGCATTTTTAATGAAACACGATACAAACAGCTTCATCAAGTATGAAGCTGCACAAACTTTTGCTATACAGACTTTAGAAGCGATGATGCAAGGCGAAGAGATAAATCCTCTTTTTGTTGCATCCTTTGGACATCTTCTTGACTTAGAGTTAGACCGTTCTTACAAGGCTCTTCTTTTAGAACTACCATCAGTTTCTACACTGATGCAACGCCAAGAAAAAGTGGACTTCGAGCCAATTTATGAAGCTAAAGAGAAGTTAGCTAAACATCTTGCTGTGACATATGAGGAGAAACTTCTTTCACTATATAAAGAAAATCATAAAACAGATGTAGAGTTAGATAGTCTTTCCATGTCAAAGCGTTCATTAAAAAATAGAATACTTTATATACTTTCAAGTTTAGCAAAAGAAGAGATAGCAGAACTTACTCGTAAACAGTACGAAGAGTCACAGAGTATGAGCGATAGAATAGTAGCACTTGACATATTAGAAAATAGTTTTGCCAAACTTGCAAAAGATGCACTTGCTGATTTTTATAGCAAGTATAAAGATGAGACCCTTGTTATGAACAAGTACTTTTCTATTCTCTCTTCATCTGAGAGAGAAGGGACACTTTCTCGTGTGATAGAACTTCAAGAAGATAGAGTATATGATGAGAAGGTACCAAACCTTGTGCGTTCACTCATCGGTGTGTTTGCAAGAAACTACAAACACTTTCATGCTAAAGATGGTTCGGGTTATGCTTTTGTGGCAGATAAAATTATAGAGATAGATAAGATAAATGCACAGATGGCATCAGGACTTGCAGGGTCCTTTAAAATATACTCTCGTATCAAAGAAACAAATAAACTACTTATGAAAAAAGAGCTAGAACGTGTCGTTTCTACACAGGGCTTATCTAAAAATAGCTATGAAATTATTAGTAAAATACTAAAATAAATAATGTGATAAATTTGTGTCTATATTTTGATAAAGTTTTCTTAGAAACAAAAATAAGGACAAACAGATGGCAAGATTAGTTGTTTTAGGTGGAGGAGTTGCAGGTCATACAACTGCAACTTTTGCCGCAAAATGGTTAGGTTCAGCTCATGAAGTTGTAGTAGTTACTCCAAATGCTAAGTGGAACTGGATTCCCTCAAATATTTGGGTTGGTGTTGGTCAAATGACTAAAGATGAGGTTACTTTTGACCTTGCAGGTGTTTATGCAAAAGCTGGCATCACTTACAAGCAAGCAAAAGCAGTCTCTTTAAATCCAGAAGGAAATACATCTAGTGATAAATCTTTTGTAACTATTGAGTACACTGGTCAAGATAAAGAGGGAACAAGCGAAAATATAGAATATGATTACATAGTAAACGCGACTGGTCCAAAACTTAACTTTGATGCTACTCCAGGTCTAGGTAATGGTGAAGGTCAGATGGGTGACAATACTGTTTCTGTTTGTACAGCAGACCATGCGGTTCATGCATCTCATAAACTTACTGAAGCTATAGAAAAGATGAAAAAAGGTGAACGCCAAAAGTTCTTAGTTGGAACTGGTCATGGTATGTGTACATGTCAAGGTGCTGCGTTTGAGTATATCTTCAACATTGAGCATGAGTTAAGAAAAGCTGGTGTTCGTGATATGGCAGACATGAAATGGATCTCAAACGAGTCTTTCTTAGGTGACTTCGGTATGGGTGGACTCCACATGAAAGTTGGTGGTTATGTAGTTAGCTCGAAACTTTTTGCAGAGTCACTTTTTGCTGAAAGAAATGTTGAGTGGCTAATCGGTGCACACACTTCTAAAGTAGAAGCTGGAAAAGTTGAGTATGAACTTCTTGATGGTTCTAAGGGTGAAGAAGAGTTTGACTTCGCTATGCTTATCCCTCCATTTGCTGGTGTAGGTCTTAAAGCTTACGATAAAGCTGGAGAGGATATTACGGGTACAGTCTTCGCTCCAAATGGTTTTATGAAAGTGGATGCTAAGTATGATGCTGGTGCATATGAAAACTGGAAAGCATCTGACTGGCCAAGAACATACCAAAACCCAACATACTCAAATATGTTTGCAGCAGGTATTGCCTTCGCTCCACCACATATCATCTCTAAGCCGATGAGCTCTCCAAATGGAACACCGATCAATCCCACTCCTCCAAGAACTGGTATGCCTTCAGGTATCATCGGTAAAGCGGTTGCTCACTCTGTATGTGATCTTATGACTAAGGGTGAAAGTGCACACTTACATGAAGCTTCTATGGCTGAAATGGGTGCTGCATGTGTTGCGTCTGCTGGTAAAGGTGTATTTAGTGGTACTGCCGCTGCTATGACTGTTTATCCTGTTGTGCCTGACTTTGAAACTTATCCTGGAACAGGTCGTGATACAGACTATACCTTTGGTGAGATTGGTCTTGCTGGACACTGGATTAAACATATTTTACACTTTCTGTTTATCTATAAAGCTAAACTTAATCCAGGCTGGACACTGATTCCTGAGTAATCAGAAAATAGAATCTATAAGAAATTATTTAAGGACATAAAGATGAAAAAAGAAGAAGAAATAAACTTTCAAAAAAGTGATGATTTTAGTCGCACGATGATTCCTGGATCATTTGCTAGAAAGATGCGTACTTGTGTGATTTGGCAATTTATTCGTTTTGTAATTATTAACATTAAAATGATTATCGTTGTAGGTAAGAGCCACTAGTTAAAAAGCCATGAGTTCCACTCATGGCTAAGATCATACAATAGCACTACCTCAGTATGCAAAGGTTTCAAAATGACAAGAGAAATAATACAATATCCAACACCTTTGAGTGTAGAGTTCGGTGTTAATGTACGACTGTTTAATGAAGAGTTATTTGCCTTAATAGAGGATCTTAAAGATACTATTAATGAAAATAATTTAGAGGCCCTCTCTGCTTTCCAGATAGGGAACTATAAGAATGTCATAGTTGTGAAAAATGAAGATGGTAGCTTTTTAGAGCTTATAAACCCCTCTCTTATTGCACATAGTGGCAAGATTAGTAAAGAAGAAAAAACTGCATATTATGGTGATTTAAGTGCAAAGATAACTCGCTTTGAAAATGTGAGTCTTGTGTATCAAGATGCAGATGCTAAAAATTGTTCACTACGAGCAGAAGGTGATTTAGCAATACTTCTTCAACGCAAGCTTGATTACCTTTTTGGTGCAACATTTATTCAAAAGATGTCTGCAGATGAGAGAGATAAGTTTGAGTTAAAACTGGAGTATGGAACAGATATAGGAATGCAAGACTACTGTCCTACAACATTTTTCCGTGATAAGATTTTAAAAGCTATAAATATTATGATGCTTTTGATGGTGGGTCTTGTAGTCGGTTCTCTTTTTGTTAGTGAAGCTTCCATTGTAGAGAAGCTATGGCAATACCAAACTTATGCTATTGTTTTTGTGCTCGTACTTAATATATTTTACTTTGTTTATGCACAGTATGAGGGGAAAAAGTATGTTGCCTGTTCTTCCTGTCAGATAGGAAATATACTCGGAACACTTTTTATTTCTCTTATTAAACTCTCCCTCCTCTGCCTTATTTCATACTTTGTATTGGGCTCAGTGTAAGGAAAGCATATGGATGCCTCTATAGAATCACTTAGTAATGTGAAAAAAATATTTGTTCAAAATAAGAGACTCATACTTGAGCAGTGGATATCTTACGAAAAACCAGCTACTATTTTACAGCTACATGCTATGGATAAAGATGATTTTCTTCAAAAATATGCAAGTGGTGTCTTTGATTACTTTATGGGTGTTATTTCTTGTGATGTGGAGATCGGGGACTGTCCTGTGATGCAAGAGTTACTTACTTACTTTAAAAAACGCGAGATAAGTGCAGATGAACTTTTTGAGATATGTTCACACTTTCGACGTGCTATGGTTGACTTCTCTTATGATGCTAAGCTCAACTCAAAAGAACTTTTTGATGCAATCTCTTATGTATTCGATGAAAATTTCAAGGGAATTTTGAAGTTCTATACTGATACAATGTTTCAAAAGCTTATTGATGCAAGGCAAAATGCTCTTCGAGCAAGTCAAGCAAAAGAGTACTTTCTCTCAAATATGTCGCATGAAATTAGAACGCCACTCAATGCTATTTTAGGTTTTGTAAATCTTCTCATTGATGAAAATGTGTCTCCTAAACATAGAAACTATTTAGAAATCATTCATAACAGTGGTGAGAACCTCTTAAGTATTATTAATGACATACTAGACTTCTCAAAGCTCAGAAGTGGTGAGTTTACAGTTGATGAGAAGTATTTTTCTATACATGAAGAACTTAGTCATACATTAGAACTTTTTGTCGCAAGTGCAAATATAAAAAATATTACACTCTCTGCATTTATAGATCCCAATATTCCAAGTGAACTGTATGGGGATGCTCTTCGCATTAAGCAGATAGTATCTAACCTTTTAAGCAATGCTATCAAGTTTACTCCTGAAAATGGCTTGATTCAAGTAGAAGCTTTTTATAAAGAGGGCTCTTTGGAAATAGCAGTGAAAGATAGTGGTCGAGGGATTGCTTCTCTGGACAAGAAGAGAATATTTAAGGCATTTGCACAAGCTGAATATGGAGATGTTAGTCATAAAGGAGGGACTGGACTAGGTCTCTCTATTAGCCATCAGCTTGCTCAAAAAATGTCTGGAAAAATAGAGTTGATCTCTGATTTAGGTTATGGAAGCACATTTACACTCTATGTACCACTTAAATCTTCAGAGCTTCGAAATCCATTTTTTGATAATGTCGAAGAGTTTCAAAAACTCAAAATGGTTCTCTATGCAAAAGATAAAATATTGAGCTACAAGCATGATGCTTTTTTGCGTTATGCTAATGTCTTTGGGATGAATGTTACTCTTGTAGAAAACCTTGAAGAGAGTTTTGATGTCTGTATCTTTGTATATGAAGAGAGTGCTGATGAACTAAAAGAGGAACTTAAAAAGAGTGATAAAAAGTTTATAGCACTAATGGCTAAAGAGTATGATTCTTATGAAAAATTGGATAATATCAGTAGTGTAGTTTTTCCTCTTTTTTGTGCTAAGCTATTTATTGCGTTTAATAAGCTACTACATCAGAGTAGTGTTCGAGATCATGAGCAACATATACTTAAAAAATTCAAGGGACATATTCTTGTTGCTGAGGATAATGAAGCAAATCAAGAACTTATTAAAATTGTCTTATCAAAATACGGTTTGAGCTTTGATATTGCTGTCAATGGAGAAGAAGCTTTTACTATGTATACGAAAAATAGTTACGACCTTATTTTGATGGATGAGCAAATGCCAATTCTGAGTGGGAAGGAGAGTGTCAAAAAAATTATAGAGTATGAAGTTCAAAATGCTAAAACTCATACACCCATTTCAGCCTTAACAGCAAATGTAGTTAAGGGTGCTAAAGAGAGAGGTCTGTTAAGTGGTTTTGATGCTTTTTTAGGAAAGCCTTTGGTTCTTAAAGATTTAGAGAGAGTCTTTTCACTTTATCTTAAAGAGGATAAGTTTAGTGAGCTATTAGAGACAAGAGAAACAGTAGAAGAGAGTCAAAAAATAGTAGGGCTTGACACTCAAAAACTCACTCAAGAGTTGATGCTCAGTGAAGAGGAACTACTTATGCTTCTTAAACTATTTATGAAAAAGATGAAGCGAACTCTGCCTGAACTTGAAATGGCAATCAAAGCCAAAGATATGAAGAAAATAGGTCTATTAGCACACTCTATAAAAGGTTCAAGTGGTAACTTCCGTATAAAAGCTCTTCAAGATTTCTCTAGTGAAATGGAAAAAAGAGCAAAATCCCAAGATAAACTTTTTGAGTACGAGGCACTATTTGATCAAATTCACAAAATTCTTAGTAGGATAGAAGTAGTTTAAACTACTCTTCTATGTAATAGCCAATTCCTGAAGCATTTTTTATGATCTCTGTTGGTAACTTATTTCGTAAACGCCAGACTAAGGTACGGACACTATTTTCCGTTGCTCCATTTTCACTCCAGACATATTCTCTAGCCTGCTCAAAACTGATAACACTTCCTAATTGTGCTACGAGTAGACGTAAAAAGGCATTCTCTTTTTTCGTAAGGCGTATCTTTTTATCTTGGTAAAAAGTTTCATGAAGATTGATATCAAGATGATACTCCTCTCCAAATGGAACTGTGGCTGTCTCAGCTATGCGTTTGGCATAAAGTAGATTTTCTAGATTCTCTTTATCTAGCTGTAGAGTCTTTACAGTATCTTCGCGTGCATGCTCTTGTGCAAACTTAAAGAGTGCCATCTGGATAGTCGCATGTAAAGAACCCGGGTCGAAAGGTTTGACTATATAGCCATAGGGCTCTGTGAGTTTTGCTTGTTCTATAATATCATCATCACTGTAGGATGTGAGATAAATAAAAGGTAAAGAGTGATTCTCTTTTACATACTTTGCTAATTCAATACCATCGTTACTCTCATCAAGTGAGATATCAATGATAACTAGGTCTGGATTTGCAGTTGCTATCTTAGACTTAGCAACTTCAGCACTATCACAAACACCAACGATACTATACCCTTGCTTTTGTAAGGAAATATTGAGATTAAGTGATGTTATTTCATCATCTTCAACTATTATTATCTTGTCTCTTACCATTGGAACCTCAATATTAAATAATGTTCTTCTAATTGTGATATATTATATATAATAATAATTCTACTTGCTATAATTTACAGCCATAATGGTGAACTTATTTTCATACTGTTACTAAAAGGTACGAATTAAGTATTTTTTGCTATAATAATAGCAATGAAAAGTATTTATTTATTCTTGTTATTATTACTCTGTGCACTAACACTTTATGCAACTCCAGTTCTTAGTGTCGATGCGAAAACTGATGCGGTGAACCTCTCTTCACACCTTGAACTTTTTGTAGATAAAAGTGCAAAACTTACTTTCAGTGAACTCTCTTCAAGCACAGCAACCCTCTTTCATCCCACATCAGCAGAGAAACTCTCTTTAGGATATACAGATGCAGTGGCATGGATCCGTTTCTCCATCAAAAACAGTACAAAAAAGTCACTAGATTTTGCACTAGAGCTACCTATTCCTTGGATAAACTTTATAGATGTTTATAAAATAGAAGGGAAGCATGTAGATGAGCAAAAGTGTGGTTCTTTATCTTCAGCAAGTGATAGCTATTTGAATTCAAAATCTTTTTTTATTCCCTTTAGTATTGCCCCAGAGAAAAGTGTGGAGTTTTATATCCGCTTTAGTGGTGAAGATGCTTTAACTCTTGCTCCTTACCTCTACAGTAAAAAGGTAGCACAAAAACATAATGTACATATCACCCTCTACATAGGTGCACTCATCGGTGTTTTAGTTGTGATGACTTTTTTTTATCTTATCCTCTCTATCTCACTTAAAGATAGAGATTACTTCTATTATGCTTTTTACCTCTTCTCTCTTATTTTTATGATGGGAAGCTATTATGGCTATAACTCTCAAATATTTTGGCCAGATGCACCTCTTTTTAATCAAAAAGCAATAAGTGCATCGGTTGCAATTTCTCTTTTTGCAGGCTTGCTCTTTTCGCGTAAATTTTTAAATATAGAGAGAGTCCTTCCGAAATTTGATATGTTTTTACAGTTACAAATGGGTATTTATCTCGTTTTAGCAATATTGAGTTTTTTCGCTATAGAGTATCATTATGTCGTAATTGTTACGATAGCCTTAATGGGTCTCTACTCTATTAGTCTTTTTTATATATCTATAAAAACATGGTCTTTGGGTGTGGCAGGAAGTGGCTACTTTATACTCGCTTGGTCTATGTCTCTTGTAAGTTCTCTCTTAGCTGCATTAATGGGACAAGGTTATATTGGCTATTCACACACACTTTATTACTCTTTTGGTGTGGTCACACTTATTGACATTATTCTTTTGGCTTATGCTTTGGTAGCAAAGATAAATACCATAGAAAAAGAGAAGTTTCAAGCACAAAAATCTTTAGTAGAAAGAGAGAAAGAGTTGGCACGCCTTAACTATCAAGATAAGAAAAAACTAGAAGAGATAGTGAGTAAGAGAACACAAGAACTTCTCCTTATAAATAAAAAACTAGAAGAGATTTCAGTCACAGATAAGCTCACAAAACTTTATAATCGTGTCAAACTGGATAAAGAACTTCTTTATGCATTAGAGTATGCAGAACGCTACCAATCACCATTTTCGCTTATACTTTTAGATATAGACTACTTTAAAAGTGTGAATGATGCATATGGACATTTAGTAGGAGATACTGTACTTATTGAGTTCGCAAATATCCTGAAGTTTAGTATACGAAATACTGACTTTGTTGGAAGATGGGGTGGTGAAGAGTTCCTTGTTATTTGTCCAAAAACTGATAAAGAGGGTGCTATATCTCTCGTAAAACATATACAGACACAGATAAGAAATATAGATTTTAGTGTTGTAGGAAAGAAAACAGCAAGCTTTGGTGTAACTACATACTATAAGGGTGACACTCCTACAAGTATACTGAAACGTACAGATGATGGACTCTATAGAGCCAAAGAATCAGGACGTGATACTATAGTTTTTCAAGCATAAGAGATGGCTTACTTTGTTTATATTCTTAAGTGTGCAGATGAGACACTTTATACTGGTATAACGACAGATCTAGAGCGTAGAGTAGAGGAGCATAATAGCTCAGATAAGGGTGCAAAGTACACAAAACTTCGCAGACCTGTAGAACTTGTTTATAGTGAAAAGAGCGAGAACAGAAGCACTGCCTCAAAACGCGAGTATGTTATAAAAAAATTTTCACGAGCACAAAAACTGGAGCTGATAAATGTTTAAAATATATGTAGACGGAGATGCCTTCCCCAATCTTCTCAAACCAATACTTCTCAAACAGATAGAGCGTTTAGCTCTTGAGACAGTAGTCGTTGCCAACAAAAAAGTCTCTATAGGAAAAAGCAAATATGTCTTATACATGATTGTAGATGCTGGTGCTGATGAAGCTGATAACAAGATAGTTGAGATACTAGAGGAGGGTGACTTAGTTATCACTGCTGATATCCCTCTAGCCGATAGAGTCATCAGTAAAAATGCCCATGCTATAGATCACAGAGGAGAGCTCTACAGTGTGGATAACATCAAACAATATCTTGCTATGAGAAACTTGATGGATAAGATACGTGAGAGTGGAGAGATAACTAAGGGGCCTAAACCTTTTTCAAGTAAAGATGCAGAACTATTCGCAAATCAACTCAATGCCTTCTTGCATAAAAAACTTCGCTAAGCAGAAATATTTAAACTAGGTTTTTGCTCTTTTTTGAGTTCTGCTCTCTTCTCATTTTTAGCTTTTTCTCTCTCTGAATAATCTCTATTATAGCACTAAAATGCTATTATTCCTTTAATTAATCACATTAGGAAAATAATACAATGATGAAATTTGAACTCAAAGATGAATACATAGAACTTTTTAAACTTATAAAAGTACTTG
>JALWTK010000076.1 GCA_027082875.1 Sulfurimonas sp.
GCTATTCCGCCAAGCCACCAAGGTATCTGTTTCGGCATATTCTATCCTTTTATGAAAAGTGTAAAGTAACACTTTATATTTATATTCTGTATTATATGCTATAATTCTTAATCAATTATTAACTGGAATTATAAATGGATTATAAAATGTCTGAACTTGTAGCAAAAACAAATGTACCAAAATCAACTATTCTTTATTATATAAAAGAGGGATTATTACCTGAAGCAAAAAAAGTAAAAGTAAATGTCCATAGGTATAGCCAAGAGCATGTAGAGCTCATAAAATATATAAAATATATGCAAGAGAGTATGGGCAGTTCTATTGATGAGATAAAAATAATACTAAAAAATAAAAATAACTCTTTTTCAAGTTCCTACACTATGCTAGAGCCACTTATGAATACACTTAGTGGTGGTGCCTCTGGGTTGGAGCAATATACTAAAGCTGAATTTATAGAATTTTTTGATCTCAAAAAGATATTGTTAGAAAAACTACTTCAAGATGAGATTTTACAACCCTTAAATGGAACTATTTACACCCAACAAGAAGCTACTATTATCAATCTTGTTGAGCACTTTATAGATGTTGGGGTAGATTATGAAATTTTAAATGAGTATGTGAAACATGCAAAAATAATCTCTCAACTAGAACAACAGATGCAAAAGGGTTTATGCAGTGTCAAAAATGAAGATAATTTTTCAACATTATGGAAAATTATGTTTGATACACTTTTTAATGCAAAAGAGTATATTTTTAATCGCACAACACACAATGTCTTGCATCAATCTTTACAAGAGGAATTAAAGGAGTGAAGAGAGTGATTTAATGTAATTTAGATAAAATACTACAAATATTATATAAGAGGATTTTTTATGCAGACTATAACATTCATTGGTAATGGAAATATGGCTTTAAGTATCGCTAAGGGTTTAAAAGATGAGTATAAACTTGAGGTTGTTGGTCGTGACATGAAAAAGTTAGAACAGTTTGAGAACTCTTTAGGTGTCCCTGTAAAAAAAGAGCTAATGCAAGATTTTTCTATAGAGGGTAAAACACTTTTACTGTGTGTTAAACCTGCGAATGTTGAAGAAGTTGGTAAGCTTTTCATAGGTCAAGCACGAGTACTCTACTCTGTACTTGCTGGTACAACTCTTGAGAAGCTCAAAAACAATATCAATACTCAAGCGGTTGTAAGAAGTATGCCAAACCTTGCGGCAAGTGTCGGGAAGTCTATGACAACACTTACCGGTGATCTCGCGTTTAAAGAAGAGGCAGAGACTCTGCTAGGAGCTATAGGCTCTACAAGATGGCTAAACAGTGAAAAAGAGATAAACATAGCAACTGGACTTGCTGGAAGTGGCCCCGCATATTTAGCTTTAATAGCAGAAGCACTTGCTGATGGAGCGGTAAAACAGGGACTTAAACGCGATGATGCTATGGCTATCATGCGTGGTCTCTTTGGTGGTTTTGGCTCTCTCATTCAAGATATACACCCTGCACTTCTCAAAGATGGTGTAATGAGTCCAGG
>JALWTK010000077.1 GCA_027082875.1 Sulfurimonas sp.
AGATAGAGGAGATACCATCTTCAAGTACATCTATAAGATCAACTGCTACTAGTTTTCCTCCATTAAAGTATAGTACCTCTTGTCCAAACTCCTCATGCCCAATCACAAAAGAGTTGTAGTAGTGTTCAGGAGATGTTTCATTATAAGTCCACTCTTTTTTCTTTTTCATAAAGAGGTGATACTTTGCAAAGAGATTGAGATGCTCTTGTGTAAGTGTTGGTGTTTGGATATAAGAGTGAAGATGAGCTGCTTTTTTCATAACACGTTTAGCTGATTTACTAAACTGAAAGTTTTCTACATCTATTTTGATACTTTGACACTCATTACAATCCGCACAAATAGGACGAAAATACATCTTGCCAAAACGTCTAAAACCTCTCTCAATAAATTCTTGAGACTCTCTAGCTGTACAGTTATCAAGGATTTTATAATGCATTGTTTGTTTTTTGCCATCAAGATAAGAACATTGATCTTCAAGAGAAAATTCTTTAAGTAAATTCATACTCTATTCTTTAATACTCTTACTGCTTGTTTTGGGCTATTAAAACACCCTCAATCATCTGATCTATGTCACCATCTAAGATAGCACTAATATTTGAGAGTGCTTCATTTGAACGTGTATCTTTTACTTGCTGATAAGGTTGCATAACATAAGAGCGGATTTGATGTCCCCAGCCTATATCACTTTTTGAGACTCCATCTTGTTCTGCCTTTTGTGCTTCAAGCTCTAACTCGTAGAGTCGGGACTTGAGCATTTTCATAGCAGTTGCTTTGTTCTTATGTTGGCTTCTATCATTTTGACACTGCACGACAACACCAGTTTCTATATGTGTGAGGCGAATAGCTGACTCTGTTTTGTTCACATGTTGTCCACCTGCACCACTAGAGCGATAGGTATCTACTCGTAAATCCTTATCCTCTATAACAATGTTAATATTATCATCAATCTCAGGAGAGACCATAACAGAGCTAAAAGAGGTATGGCGTTTTGCATTTGAATCAAAAGGAGAGATACGAACAAGTCTATGTATGCCATTTTCAACTTTGAGATAGCCATAAGCATTTTCACCTTTTACTATGAAAGAGACATCTTTTATGCCTGCCTCTTCCCCGTTTTGATAGTCTAGGATTTCCACACCAAAACCACGGCGTTCTGCCCAACGCTTGTACATACGAAGGAGCATCTCTGCCCAGTCTTGGCTCTCCGTTCCACCAGCACCTGGATGGATAGATACGATGGCATTATTCGCATCACTCTCTCCACTGAGAAGTACTTCTATCTCCATGCTTCTTATCTGTTCTAAAAGGGTAGGTGCATCAGAGTAGAGAGCTTCTAGTGATTCTTCGTCATTTTCTTCCTTAGCCATTTCATAGAGTTCTGTAGCATCTTGTACTGCTTCATTTGCTACGGTATATTTGTCTAGTTTACGCTGGAGTTGTGTTTTCTCTTTTTGGATTTTAGCAGCATTTGCAGCATCATTCCAAAACTCCTGTTCGTTTTCAAGTGCTTCTATCTCTTCGAGTCTCTCTTGAATCTTTGCAGGCTCTACAACATCGGTGATGTTACTCATTTTAAGTGTAATGTTTTTTAAAAGTTCTGTATATTCGTAATTATCCATAAAATTGTTCCATATATTGTATAATTGCGATTATATTATATATGGACTTAAAATGAAGATTATTTCTGATGCATTCGAGCTAAAAGCTTATCTTAAAACTATTACGAAGCGAGTAGGGTTTGTACCTACTATGGGAGCCCTACATGATGGACATCTCTCTCTTATAAAAGCAGCAAAAAAAGAGTGCAAGTTTGTTGTAGTCTCTATTTTTGTAAATCCTACACAGTTTTTAGCTGGAGAAGACTTAGCGAAGTACCCTTCTCGTGATGAAGCTGATAAAAAGATATGTAGTCTTGCAGGAGTAGATTTACTCTTCTTACCACAGGTAAAAGATATCTATGGTAGCGATGAAGTGAGTCTTATGGCACCAAATGTAAGAGGCTATGTCTTAGAAGGTGCAACAAGACCCGGGCATTTTAATGGTGTTTTAACAGTAGTAAATAAACTCTTCAATATTGTTAGCCCAGACTATGCTTACTTTGGTAAGAAAGATGCCCAACAACTCAATCTTATCACTCTTATGGTCAAGCAACTCTTTATGAGTGTAAAAATAGTTCCTGTGGACACAGTAAGAGAGAGCGATGGCTTAGCTCTTAGTAGCCGAAATATTTATTTGAGTGTACAAGAGCGTAAAGAAGCACTTAAAATCTCTAGGGCACTTTATGAAGCTTCAAGGATGGTGAATCGTAAAGAATTAGCTGTAGACGATATAAAAGAGGCTATGAGTAAAATTTTAGAGCCACTAGAGATAGGTTATGTAGAGGTTTTAAATAGAGATTTTGAGATAGTTCAAGAGCTTGAAATAGGCAACACTCTTATCTTAGTGGAGGCTCTTGTGGGCACGACTAGGTTGCTTGACAATATCTGGCTCTAGATAGCCATCTTCTATCATGATATCCACTGCTTTTTTAAAAACAGGTACAGCGGTCTGTGAAGCGAAGTGACTCTTTTTTGGTTGCACTACTATGACACCTATTGAGTACTTTTTCTTTCCATCATTAGCAAATCCCATAAAAGCAGTATTGTACTTATGAACATACTTTCCTTTCTCAACTATATGGGCAGTTCCCGTTTTACCACCAATAATTAAACCCGGAGTAATAGCTTTTTTCCCTGTTCCCTCATTAACAGTTTTTATAAGAATCTTTTTAACTCTATTTGCTGTTGCACTACTGATAGCTCGAACTTGTTCTTTATAAGGAAGTTTATTGAGTCGTCCATGCTCATCGATGAATCCTTCTACAAGTTTAGGATAAACCATGCGCCCATTATTATTAAAGGCAGAATAAGCACGAAGTAACTGCATAAGGTTGGCTCGCATTCCATAACCATACGAGCAGGTCGCCTTGTATATCTCATTTTCTAAACGTTTAGGACTAGGGATAGAGCCTGTTCTCTCATAAATAAGATCAGGGGTCGATTTTTGTGTAAATCCAAAGCCTTTGAGTCCCTCATAAAACTCATATCCAGAGAGTCTTTGCGATAATTGTGCCATTCCGATATTTGAAGAGTAAACTATAACATTTTCTGCACTTAGCCAGTCAAATCTATGCTCATCAGTGATGACTTTATGCCCCATTCTATAACGCCCATTATGTCCATTAACTAAGTCATAAGGGTTGACAAGTTTTCTCTCTAAAAGTAGAGAAAAAGTGATGGGTTTTATAACACTTCCAGGCTCAAAACTATACTCAATCATTCCAGAGTTAAGTGACGAATAGTCACTGCGTTTAATATTTTTAGGCAAGTAGCGGTTAGAACTTGCCATTGCATAAACATCACCAGTTTTAGAGTTCATGATAACAAGCATGATCTGTTGAGCATGCATTTTGGCTTGCATCTCATCTAACATCCGTTCCATCTTTATCTGCAGAGCGACAGGGATAGTAAGTTTTAGATCAAGACCATTTATTTGTGCCTTGGTAAAACTATCTTTGTTGAGGATGATGTAGGAGTTAACATCGCGTTTTCCACGACTTGATCCATTTTGTTGAGCGGATAGTTCATTGTCAAAGCGCTTCTCAAGACCTTTGACTCCTCGTATAGAAGTGTAGCCATTATCTTCGACCTTATGTGGGTAACCTATAATAGGTGTAAGAAGATTTCCGTAGGGGTACTCACGACTCTCTCCACTCTCTATGACACTCAACCCATGTACAGAACGTAGCCCTGTTGTTGGACTTTTAAGTTCTAAAAAAACTTTAAATCTACGTAACTCTCTTGCAAGTTTTTTGAGATAATGCGCTTGAATCTCCGGTACATTATAGCTTAGTACAACAACACCTCTATGTCTAGCTAGCCGTTTCTTGATCGCTTGAGGCTTCATACCAGAGTAGATACTAAAGAGTTCTATAAAAAGTTCTCTTTTATCGGGATCAATATATCGTGTGTTGACAACGGCTTTGTAGAGTTTTTTTGTAGTGGCAAGATGAAAACCATCTGCACTGATGATACTACCGCGTTCGGCACGAGAACTCTCTTTAGCATACAAAGAGGGAAGATGTCGTGGTTTGATGACATTTACAAGCATAACAGAGAGAAAAATGAGAAAGCCAAAGCCCACGAGGGCATAGAGAAAGAGGATTTTTTTACTTTTGCTACGGTTTATCATTAAAGATTAGAGTTGTGTTCTACCTAGTTCTTTGTAAGCATTTAAGGCTTTGTTTCTGATCTCAAGCATAAGTTTCATGTTAAGTTCTGCTTTACCAATGGCTATAGCTGCTTGATGAAGATCTTTTACCTGTCCTGTGGCAAGATCTGCTACTGCTACTTCTTTCTCTTCTTGAATTTCATTGACTTCATTTAGAGCGGATTTGAGCTGCTGGGCAAATGCTTCACCACCAGTAGATTTAATAGCAGTTTTTCCTTTTAAAAGGTCAGCAGTAGAACCAAGGCTTGAAATATTTTTTATATTATTCATTCTTACTCTTCTTTTAAAAAATTATTGAAGCAGTGAGATAGCAGAGTTTGCCATATCTTTACTACTTTGAAATGCAGCAACATTCGCTTGGTAAGAGCGAGTCGCTTCTACTAGATCGGCCATTTCTATAACAGGATTAATATTTGGATAGGCGACATAGCCTTTTGCATCTGCATCAGGATTATTTGGCTCAAATTTCATCTTTGGTTTACTGTCATCACGAGATATCTTGTCAACTATTACACTCATTATAGCAGGATTTACTTTTTTTCCAAAATCACCCTCATCAAGTGGATCTTCATAAGAGGCACTTTTTGTCATATCACCTAGTGCTTTATTGAACTGGTCATTAAAGTTTATAGCACGAAAAACAACCTCTTTACGTCGATAGGGTCCACCCTCTTCAGTACGAGTTGTTTGTGCATTAGCGATGTTACTAGATATTGTGTTTACACGTACACGTTGTGCAGAGAGTCCATACCCTGCAATGTCAAAACTACTTAAAAAATTACTCATTTTCTATCCTTGGCTAACTTAGTTTAGTTTTTGAGATGCTTCGATGACACTCTTGAAAATCATTCCATCTTTTTTCATAGCACCTATGATAGCATTGTACATGATAGAGTTTTTACTCATCTCTGTAGTCTCCACATCTATGTCAACACTGTTCCCATCATTACGAGCCATCTGTCCATCTCTAAAAAAAACAGTAGGCTTATAGGAGCTTGTCTCACTCTTTGGCTTAAGATGGTGACTATCTGTAACAGCCATCTGTAGTTGGTTTTTATCACTCTTAAGAAGATCAGCTTTTTTCGCTATAAGTGCCTGCTCAAAGCTTATATCACGAGGTTTGTAGTTAGGAGTATCCGCATTAGCAATGTTAGATGCTATCATATCTTGACGCATTGAACGGTAGTTCAAAGCATCTTTTAAAAGTACAGCTGTTCTTGAAATATGAATACTCATAATCTTTCCTCTATTTTATATGGAAATGAATAAGCATTTTTTATTCCACTAATGTAAAAAATCATTATGCTATAATTTGTAAAATTATTTAAGGGAGTATAGAATGGGTGCTTTAAAGTTAGAAGATTTACCATATTATACATATGATGATTATAAAAATTGGGAAGGGAATGAATGGGAATTGATATATGGTCAAGCTTACTGCATGAGTCCAGCTCCTATGCTTAAACATCAAGCGATAAGCAATAATATAGCATGGGAATTAAAAAATGCTCTTGGTGATTGCAAAAAATGTCAAGCTTATATGCCTGTAGATTGGAAAATCGCAGAAGATACGGTTGTGCAACCAGATAACTCTCTCATCTGTCATGAACCACAAAACGAAGCTTACATAATAAAAGCTCCAAAAATTATCTTTGAAATCCTCTCAAAAAGCACAGCCAAGAAAGATAAGGGCTTAAAATTCAAGCTCTATGAGCAAGAGGGTGTAGCTTACTATATCATAGTAGACCCAAATGAGCAAATAGCAAAAGTCTATGAGTTAAAAGATGGCAGATATATAAAAGTATGTGATGCGAGTGATGAAACTGTTAGCTTTAATATAAAAGAATGTGATACTACAATGAGTTTCGATTTCGCTAAAATTTGGTAAAAAAAGGCACTTTAAGCAAACTTTAAAGGTGTTAGGTTCATAATGTTCTTTAAGGTTACAAGTGTAATCCAAATTTTTTATTTACAAAAGGAGTTCTTATGAAAAGAGCTGGTTTTACAATGATCGAATTGATCTTCGTTATCGTTATTTTAGGTATTTTAGCAGCAGTTGCTATTCCAAAGCTTGCGGCTACTCGTACGGATGCA
>JALWTK010000078.1 GCA_027082875.1 Sulfurimonas sp.
ATTAGTATCCGACTCTTCTGACTAATAGCAAATATTGCCCAAAAGTAGCCTCTAGTGTCTGTAGCCTTATAGATTTTAATTTTGTTTCTAATCCCTAAATCTTTAGGAGCTATCTCTAGCATTTTTTTATATATTTTTCCCTTACGACGAAGAGAGTCTACGACCATTTGCATATCTATAGTATTACCTTGTAAATTGATGAGAGCATTTTAGCTAAATTTAGCCTAGTAATTTATTAGGGAAGCTATTTAAAGGGTAACGGAATGGACAGAGAGAAAAACTCTCTGCACTAAAGACCTATGAAATAGTAACGTAAAACAGTGGAGGTATTCGTACTAATTTTTGTACCACTACCAAAACCAAAGTTGAAAGAAACTTCTCCTGCAACTGAAAACTCTTTAGCGAACATATACTCAACTCCCGCTACTGGACCAAAGTTGAAGTCATTATATTGAGGAGCATCTGTAGCAAAATCTAAGTACCCACCATAATAAAGTTTTGTGTTATCACTTAGAGGCTGCATGAGATGAAAAGCAGTACCCAGTTGAAGATTTGTACTTGAAATTCCATTATCAGGGCTCCTATAAGTAAATCCAAGGTATGGTTCAAGTCTCATTGTTTCATCTAGTGTCACAATAGCACGGATTTGACTGCTGTTGTTACCTGATATACCTGCTGCCATACCAAAATCAGTTGCACTTGCAACTGTACTTAAAGAGCTCACTAAACCTAAAGTTGTGATAGCTTTTACAAAATTATTTTTCATTTTATATCCTAGTTTTAATAATAAATTATAGTTGAAAATTACTTTAGAAGGTATTAATAGAGAAGGGATTCTCACACTAAAAAGTAAGAGAATCCAGAGGGAAAGATTAAACGCGAGCGTAGTTTACAGAGAGACAAGCATCTAACATTGCTAACTCTGAAAGTGATTTTTCACTTACTGCATTATCTACTAAGATAACTGCTAATGCCTCATTTTGATCATTTCTTGCAAGTGAGAAGTCTGCAATATTTACATCATTGTTAGCAAGAACAGAACCAATACTACCGATAACACCAGGAACATCCGAGTTTTTAAACATAATCATATCACCGCGAAGAGCAACATCAATGTCAAAACCATCGATATTTACTAAACGCTGTACATTATCATCAAAGATAGTAGCACTGATAGTTGTAGTACCTTCACTTGTTGTAAGCTTAATAGTGATAAGGTTTTTATATACTGAAGAGTCTACACTCGCTTCAGTCTCTATCTTGATACCCTTCTCTTTTGCTACAAACTCTGCATTTACATAGTTAATAGTATCTCCAGAGTTTTGGCTCATGGCACCAACAGCAACGAAAGTTGAGAGTGAGTCTACATACTCTGCTATCTCACCATGTCCAGTTACTTTGATACTAATGATTTGAGATTTACTCATTTGAGACTCTAAGAAACCTATCTTCTGTCCCATCTCTAAGAATGGCTTTACAAATTTAGGAATAGTGGATTCATCTATAGGTAAGTTCATTGCATGAGGATAAGCAATACCTTTAGCTGCTTCAATAGCATTGTTCGCAGCTTGAGTACCGATGTTATACTGAGACTCGTAAGTATTTGCGCCTAAGTGAGGAGAAACTACAATATTTTCTAAATCTAGAAGCTTGTTGTTAATAGCTGGCTCTTTACCAAAAACATCTATACCAGCAAAACGAATTTTACCAGACTTGAGTCCATCATAGAGTGCATCTTCATTATAAAGATCACCGCGAGCACAGTTTACAAGCACTACACCATCTTTCATCTTAGCAATCTCTTCTTCACCAATAATACCAATAGTCTCTTTATTCTTAGGTGTATGAATAGTAATAACATCACAATCTAAAATATCTTGAAAATCTTTTGTATAAGTCATATCAAGATCAGTAACCTTAGTTGGGTTGATATATGGGTCAAATGCTACGATGTCCATTTCAAAAGCTTGTGCACGTTTAGCAACACGACTACCAATATTACCAAAACCGATAACACCTAGCTTCTTGCCTTTAAGCTCATAACCATACCATTTTTCACGTTTCCAAATACGTTGGTTTTTAAGGTGATCATGAGAGTAAGGAAACATTCTCATACATGAGAGCATATGAGCCATAGTAAGTTCAACTGCTGCTATAGTATTTGCAGTAGGTACATTCATAACGATGATACCCTGCTTAGAACATCCTGGAATGTCCACATTATCAACACCAACTCCAGCACGAACAACTGCTTTTAAGTTGGTAGCATTTGCTAAGAAAAGATCATCAACATCAGTAGAACTTCTTGTTATTGCTACATCAGCATTTGGTAATATCTCTGTTTTTAACTTATCTTTAGGCTCATCAGCTGCCATGATAAAGTTAATATTTTCATCATCTTGGAGCATTTTAAGTCCAGCTTCGTGAATGTGGTCACAAACTACTACTGTATATTTATTCATTTAGGTATTCCTCTTTATAGGGCTTTATCGTTGCCACTATTTTATAATTTTTTAGTACTTTAACTAGGTCTTTTAATTTATCAACATTTTGTGAATAAATAAATAAATCTATATTCATTTTATCTTTTTGTAAAAAATATTTAAGCTTGTGATTTTTTAGTTCCTCTTTCAAACAAAAGAGTTGATAGGGATCTAAAAGTTTAGCACTTAACTTATATGTTATAGTTTTAGTTATTTTTTCTTTTAAATTTACTTGTACATATACTTCATTTACTGGATAGAAGTATCCTTTACGCTCAGATTCACTAAAATGATTTAACCAAAGCTTTTTTGGCTTTTTCTTAGTTTCAATTTTGTCAGGTATTACTGGTTTACTCTCAACATACACTTCATTAGTATTTATAGAAATTAGAAAAAAGATAAGAAAAACAGCTACTCCAACTGCGATGAGTGGAGTGAACCATTTTAAAATCTTTTGCATTCACAAATTCTTAGTTGAATTTGTCTTTAATTAAATCACCTAAAGAGTGTGATTCATTATCATTAATCTCTTCAAGCATAGCTTGATTCTTAATGTAGTCTAATTTTTTAACAGATAAACGGATACGATCACGTTTAGTATCGATATTAGCGATTGCAGCTTCGATCTCTTGACCAGCTTCTAACTCTTCTTTTACAAGTGGAGTTAAATCTTCGTCACGAATTAGTGCATCAACACCATCTTCTAAAGAAACAAATACACCGAAGTCTTTAATATCACGAATAGTACCAGTTACAACAGAGTTCACCTTGTTATTTACAGCAAACTTGTCAATAGGAGACTCTAAAAGAGTTTTTCTATTTAAAGATATTTTTTGATCTTCAGCATTAATCTTAGCGATTTTAACTTCTACCTCTTCACCAGACTTAAGAGTCTCTTTTGCTTTAGTATTCTTGTCCCAAGAGATATCTTGATTATGAAGAAGACCTTCAACACCAGCGATACGAACAAATGCACCAAAGTCAGTAAGTGAAGTGATAACACCAGTTACAACATCACCTTCATTATAGTTCTTTAAGAACTCATCAAATGGTTTTGGTAAAAGACGTTTAAGTGAAACACGAAGCTTATGAGTGTTAGAGTTAATCTCGATAACTTCAACATCAATCTCCTCACCAACAGTTAAGTAGTCATTAGGGTTTTTAACATTTTTGTTCCAAGAAATTTCAGAAATATGTAAGAAACCTTCAATATCATTACCTAAGTCAACAAATACACCGTAGTTTTCAATATTTGAAACAGTTACAGTGATAGTATCACCTTCATCTAACTCAGACTCAACTTCAGCCCATGGATCTGGAAGAACTGCTTTGATTGAAAGAGATAAGTGACGTTTGTCTTTATCATAAGAGATAGCTTTAACAGTTACTTCATCACCCTCTTTATAGAGTTTTGATGGGTTAACAGGCCCTTTATAAGAGATCTCATTGTAGTGAACTAAACCATCAACACCACCAACATCTACAAACATACCATATGAAGTGATCTTTTTGATGATACCAGCAACTACAACATCTTCTGC
This sequence comes from Sulfurimonas sp., assembly GCA_027082875.1. Lineage (GTDB taxonomy): Bacteria > Campylobacterota > Campylobacteria > Campylobacterales > Sulfurimonadaceae > Sulfurimonas. Next base: position 4,025 of record JALWTK010000078.1, read on the forward strand.
CATAAGTTGATCAATAATCTCTTTCTTTTTCTTGCGCTCTTCGTTGAAAAGTTTTCTACGAGAAACAACTATAGAGTTCTCAGCAGCATCTACTTTAACAACCTGTGCTTTGATCTTACGACCAATAACATCATCCGTATCTTTAAATGCAGCTAAAGAACGTGGCATAAAGAAAGAAACTGCATCAGCTTCAACTACATAACCACCACGGTTTTTCTTAGTAATGATTCCTTCAATGATAACATCTTCAAAGTCTTCTTTATGTGCATCAATAAACTCAATAGTCTTCTCTTGCTCTAAAACTTTCTTATAAGAAATTTTTGGACGCTCATTATAGTAACCCATTTGCATTACTTTAATTTTGTCACCTGTAGTGAACTTAAGCTCACCATTTTCATCACGGATTTCGTCAAGGCTTAAAATACCCTCTAACTTATCACCAACACCTACTAGTGCTCTGTTGTCTTCCGCTTGGATTTCAACTATTTCACCCTCGACAATACGAGTGCTCTCTTGTTTCTTTTCGCTCTCTGCAAACATTGCTGCAAAGTTTTCTTCATCTAATAATTCGTTATCGAACGCCATTATCTATCCTCTGTTACATAAAAATTGTCGTGATTATATCGAAAAATTGATTAGTTTGCTATTAATTAAGAGGGTTTAATGAAAGAAAAAAGAAAAGTATTCTAAACTAAGGATTTATTGAACACTTTTTTGTATACTATTGATGACATTTTGAATAATCCAGTCAGGTGTCGAAGCTCCTGCACTGATTCCACAAAATGATTTTCCTTCAAACCAAGAGGCTTCAAGTTCTGTTTCATCTTCAATATGATAACTATCTGAGCAGTTATCTTGAGCTATGCTAAAAAGTTCTTTCGTATTCGAGGAGTTTTTTCCACCTATAACTATCATCACATCTGCTTTTTTAGAAACTTTATCTACTGCTTCTTGATTTTCAAAGGTTGCATTACATATGGTATTAAAAACACGGACCTCTTTGTGTCTCGGTATTAAGTATTGTGCTAGTGCCATATACTCTTCTACCTTACGAGTGGTTTGTGCAACTAATGCTATTCGTTCTTTAAGCTTAAGTTCTTTCAGATCTTCTACAGAAGTAACAACAGTAGCCCCATTAGTCGCGTAAGACTTTACACCTTTTATCTCAGGATGTTTTTCATCCCCAAAAATAAGCACATCATAGCCAGCTTCACTCATCTCTTGACATATTTCTTGAGGCTTTGTCACATAAGGACAAGTCGCATCCACAACTTCAACACCTGCTTCATGTAGAGCAGAGAGTTCCTCTTTTACTATACCATGAGTACGAACTATTGCTTTTTCACCTGATTTAAAAGTAGTAAAGTCATCCACTAAACCAACTTTAAAATCTTTATCAAGTCGTGCTATCTCTTTGGAATTATGAATAAGTGGACCATATGTTGCTGCATTTTGATTCTCTTCAGCAATCTTAATCGCACGCTTTACACCAAAACAAAAACCATAATTTTCTGCAAGTTCTATTTTCATGAAAGTTCTACCTTTGTTATCTTTTGTAAAAGTTCAAAGAAGTTTGGAAAAGAGGTATTAATACACTCCAAATCTGTCACTTCCATACCACATTTAAGTCCAGCAATGATAAAACTCATAGCAATTCTATGATCTCCATCACTATCTACTTTTGCAGATTTCAATATTCCACCTACAATTTTGTAGCCGTCTTTATACTCATGTACTTCTATGTTAGCAGAGCGAAGCCCCTCTACTACAGTAGAGATTCTATCTGACTCTTTTACACGAAGCTCTTCTGCATTTTTTACAAGAGATTCACCATCTGCACAGGCCATTGCAATACTAAGAGCAGGAAGCTCATCTATAAGCCATGATATATTCTCTTCTACTGTAATTGCTTTAAGCGGTGCATATTTTACCGCTATATCACCTATTGGCTCATATTTATTATCTGTCAGTATGTAAGTAATATCTGTACCCATTCGCTCAAGAGCTTTAAATGCTTCTATACGAGTGGGGTTTAGTGTTACTCCTTCAAGGAGTATACTTGATCCCTCTGTAATAGCAACCGCTACAGCAAAGAAAAATGCAGAAGAAGGATCAGCTGGAACACGGATAGTCAGAGGTTTAAGTAACTCTTTCATTGGAGTAATAGTAGTTTGGAGACCTTCAACAACTACATCTGCCCCCATACCTGTGAGCATTCGCTCTGTATGGTCACGAGAGAGTTCAGGCTCACTATATGTACAGACACCATCAGCACGAAGAGCCGCTAAAATCATACACGACTTTACCTGAGCAGATGCTATCTTAGACTCATAGTTAAATGCTTGTAAAGATGCCCCACGGATCGAAAGTGGTGCTAAATCACCATCTTCTCTTCCATCAAGTTTTGCACCGATACTAAGAAGTGGTGTTGTTACTCTCTTCATAGGACGAGAACGAAGATACTTGTCTCCAGTGAGAATAAAGTGTCCATTTGCAGAGCTTAAAAGTCCACAAAAAAGACGCATACCAGTTCCTGAGTTTCCACAGTCTAGTACTTCAAAACTCTCTTGTATCCCATCACTAGAAATCTTGATAATCTTGCCATCATCACTTACTTTTGCACCTAGATTTTTAACAATCTCTAAAGAGTTCATCGTATCTTCAGCACGTAAGAAGTTCTCAATAGTGCTCTCACCATTTGCAAGCATTGCAAACATAACACTTCTATGAGATATAGACTTATCTGCTGCGATAGAGTCTATACTCAGTGAAAAAGAGGATGCAGGAGATACAAGAACCTTACTCATTATCTAAGACCTATACCTAACTCTGAATCAAGTCTAGTCAATATGCTGTCCATAGCTGATGTAATATCTTCTTCTTCCAAAGTTTTGTCCACTGATTGGAGGACAAAACGGATGCTAAGACTCATATCTTCACCAAGAGCCTCATCTACATACTTATCAACAGGATAAAATCTTACTAAGTTAGTAATTTCAGCATCTAGGATCACTTCTTTTACTTTATCATAATTCATATCTTGTGGCATAATAAGACTTAGGTCTTTAAATGATGCTTGATACTTTGATATTTTTTGAGCAATTTTAAGTCCATAAGGAATCTTTGCAAAATCTAGCTCACACATAAAGGTAACAGGAAGATCATACTCTTTTTCTACATTTGGATGCACACGGAAAAGTTCACCAATTTTTGCTCCATTACTAATCACTGTCGCTGATTGATAATCGTGTGAAAGAGAATGCATCGTTTTCTTTTCACGAAGTTCTACCGAACCTATAACATCAGAAATTTTTTGCACAAAATAAGCAAAGTCAATACTCGCTGGTTTTCCAGCATTTGCAATATTTTCATTCTCTCTCTCCCCACTAAATAAAAATGCCATGTTATATGATTCTTCACGAGAAGGAGTAAAAACAGAACCTATTTCGAATAGTTTTACAGAAGAGTAACCATTTTTAAAGTTATTTGATGCTGATTTAAGCAGTCCTGTTAGGAGTGTAGGTCTTAAGGTATCAAGAGTCTGTACAATAGGGTTAAGAAGTTCTAGCTCCTTTTTTGTAATCTCAAAGCCATAAGTATTCAGTATTTTTTTCTCATCAAATACAAAATGCACAGCTTCATAAAAACCACTCTGTGCAGCACGGTGTCTGAAGATGGAACGTTTTTTATACTCGAAATAGTTGTCTTCTAAACGGTTGTCTTCAGTTAAAATAAAAGGTTTAGAAGGAATATTATCAATACCAACCATACGAACAATCTCTTCAACGATATCTTGCTTGTTAATAATATCATGGCGAAATTGTGGCACGGAGATTACAAACTTATCTGTAGCAGATTTTGATGTATCAAAGCCAAGGTTCTTAAGAATTTTAGCTACAGTAACCTTCTCTATCTTTGCACCAATAATCTCATCAATCTCTTGCTTAGTCACCATCACAATTTTTTCACTGTAAGAGTTTATAAGCTCTATGCGCCCACCATATGTACTAGATGAAGAGTTTGCCTCAAGTAAGTCTACACAGTATGCAAGACCAGCATCAAGAGCGGGCTCACTTCCACGTGAAGTTTTATAAAACATAGGACCAGACTCTATCTTTGTCTCAGCCATTTTTTTACTAATAATTTCAGGTGGAATATAAGAAGCCTCTAAAAGCATAATGCCTTCAGCATTTTGTACTTTAGAGCTATCATCTTGTATGATGCCTACGATTGAAGCCGTTGATTTGCCTTTAATACAAGCATAACCATTTTCATCTTCACTCAGTACTACTTTTGCAATCTTTTCGTCATCTTCCACAAAAAAATCATGTTTATAAGCACGAAGAATTACACCTGTACTCTGTGTTACATAAAGAAGCATAGTCTCTATAGGACACTCACGTTTCTCTTCTATCTGTGCTAATCGTAACTTTATTAAAGTAGGTACTTTAAGCTCTTTAAGATCTAGAGCTTTATAGTTAAGATTTACATTGAGATCTTTATCATAAGAGAGTGATACTAAACGACCAATACCTCGTTTATCATCATTATCAGTAACTATGTACTCTTTTACTGGTCTATCAAAAGCAGCAGAAAGGTCACGTGCAACACCACGTACACTAAGACAATCCCCACGATTTGCAGTAAGTTCTATCTCGATAAGGTCATCATTGAAAAGAGGATTTGTACTTACTTCATCACCAAGTCTACACTCACCCATGCTTTCATCTATCTCTAAAATACCTTTACCCGTATCAGCAAGACCAAGCTCATTCGCAGCACAGATCATGCCATCTGAATCTACTCCACGAAGCTTTACAGGCTTAATAACTAGACCACCAGGCATCTCAGCTCCGAGTGTTGCTACTGCGACAGTGAGTCCAGCACGAACATTTGCTGCACCACATACTATCTGACGAATAGAAGAACCGATATCTACCTGACATACATTAAGTTTATCTGCATCAGGATGTTTCTCACACTCTAAGACCTTCCCAAATACAATCTTACTTGGTACTCTATACTCGACTAAACGATCAACTTCTAAACCGATGCTATTAAATATTTTTGCAATCTCTGCTGTAGATATACCGTTAAGGTCTATCCACTCTTCTAACCAAGATCTTGTTACTATCATTGAAATTGCTCCAGTAGTTTAATATCACCTTCAAAAAGTGAACGAAGGTCTCCGATTTGATGGATAAGCATCGCAAAACGCTCTACTCCAAGGCCAAAAGCATAACCGCTTACATCTTTGTAGTTCACAGCTTCAAAAACATTTGGATCAACAATACCACAGCCTAGAACTTCTAACCATCCAGTATGAGAACAGACACGACAGCCCTCACCTTTACAGAAGACACAAGAGATGTCAACTTCAGCAGATGGCTCAGTAAATGGGAAAAATGATGGGCGAAAACGCACCTCTACTTCTCCAAACATATACTTTAAGAAGTCTTCTAAGATAAACTTCAAGTTAGCAAAAGAGACAGTTCCCTCTTTATCAACTAAAAGACCTTCTACTTGGTGAAACATAGGTGTATGAGTAAGGTCATAATCACGACGAAATACAGCACCAGGAGCTATCATACGAATAGGTGGTTTTGTCGACATCATCGTTCTAATCTGTACCGGAGATGTATGTGTACGAAGCATCATCTCATCTTTAAAGTAAAATGTATCTTGCATATCACGAGCTGGATGGTATTTAGGAAGATTAAGAGCTTCAAAGTTATTAAAGTCATCTTCTACTATTTGACCAGTTTTCACAGCAAAGTTCATTGAAGAGAAATACTCTACGATTTTATCCATAGTTTCCATCACTGGGTGTAGTGCACCTGCTTGTGAAGATGTAGAAAACATGGAAACATCTATAGCTTCAGCTTTCATAGCCGCTTGTAATGCCTCTGTTTGTAGAGTAATCTTCTTTGCTGTAAACTCATTCATAAGTGCTGACTTATGTGTGTTAAGCTCTTTTGCCAGCTTACCTTTTTCAGCACCTGAAAGACCTTTCATCTTTGCAAATTCAGCTGCTAAAACACCTTTTTTACCAAATACACTGATGCGAATCTCTTCTAAAGTTTCAACACTCTGTGCTTTATTAATTTTATCGTACCACTCTTTCAATTATAGAGTCTCCATTTTTAGGAAATTTTGTCTGGATTATAGTGAAATTTAACTAATAGATAGCTTCATTTATCTATATTTGTGATACAATAAACTCTACTTAAATTAAGGAAATCCACTATGTGTCTATTTTGTAAAATTGTAAATAAAGAAATACCAGCTAATGTAATTGCCGAAAATGATGATTTTTTAGCATTTCATGATATTAACCCTAAGGCACCTGTCCATATACTTGCTATTCCTAAAAAGCATGTTGATAGTTTTATAGAAGTATCACCAGAGACAATGGCCGGGATGACAACTTTTATTCAAGATCTTGCACATGAAGTGAAAATCCAAAAGAGTGGCTACCGTGTTATTACAAATATAGGTGAGAATGGTGGGCAAGAAGTCAAGCACTTGCATTTTCATGTGCTAGGTGGAAGTAAACTCGCTTGGGGTCACTTCAGTGATGCAGACCCAAAAAACAATCTCTAAACTTTAGAGACTCTCTCTAGAAAAAGCTATATGCTTTTTCTCCCCAATCATTCTCTTTTGAAACTCGTGTAAATTCATAAGCTATCATACCTAAAACTGCTGTTGCCATCAAAACCATTGTCATTTCAAACATGTCATATTCTCCATATCTTTTTTCTTATTTGTATTTTAGATGATAATTAAAAAAAATGTTAAAAATATGGCAAAATGCAATGGAATTAATGAAATTTGTAAAAAAAGTGGATTTTAAAGAATAATAAGAGGTGTTATGTCAAGAAAGTTAAAAAGAACAAAATAGTTCTAGGCAGTTTATAAAAGTATGGCTGAAGCCAGCTTTTATAAACTAACGACGAAATTTGCAGTAGTTTTAGCTTGGGCAGGACTCTATTTCGCCCATCTCTATCTTTGTTCCCTGACCCGATATCATCTTCTCATTTTCACGAATAAGCTTACCATTGTGAGTGATAGAGTAAGAGATAGCTGTAGTATCACGAATAGTATTGATAGTTGAGCAGTAAGTCTCTAGTGAAGCCATTACCCATCTTGCAGCTGTAGTATCATCACCATCTGAGTTAAAGTTATATGTTAAATGAAGAGTCTCAAACTTTGCAGGATGTGGCTCGGCACGCACTACTTCACCCTCAACAACTAAATCAGTAACAGTCTTACCCTGATTTTTAGGAATTAAAATCAAATCAGTTGCACTACAAGTGATGACACCAGATAAAAAGTACTCTATCGGTGAAATAGTAGGACAGTCTATAATAAAACTACTCTTTGCAGTTTTTGCTTCAAACTTCATAGCATCTTGGTGTGTTACAATTATTTTCATTCTCTAATTTCCTTTTAGGTAAGTTGTAAAATGAGCGAGTTGCTCTTTTGTTCTCTGGCTTGCTGTCCCACCCTCAGATGTTCTTGCATTCATTGAGTGGCGAAGTCCAAGATACTCCATTACATCTTCATTTATACGTGCATCTATCTCTTTAAGATACTTAAAATCCATCTTGGAGAGGTCTACACCTATGTCTTCGCCTTTTGCTACAGCACGACCTGTTATGAAGTGTGCCTCACGGAAAGGTATATCGCACTTCTCAACGAGATAGTCAGCTAAGTCTGTAGCACTTAAATGTCCAACTGCACAAGCAGACTCCATGTTATGAGCCTTTACTTCCATAGTTTTTATAGCTTCTTTGAGTATTTCTAAAGAGATCTCAGCAGTTTCAACTGCATCAAAGACACCCTCTTTATCTTCCTGTGTATCTTTATTATAAGCGAGTGGCAGTCCTTTCATAACAGTTAAAAGTCCCATAAGAGAGCCATAAACACGACCCGTTTTACCACGAAGGAGTTCTGGAACATCAGGATTTTTCTTCTGTGGCATGATAGAGCTACCAGTAGAGTACTCATCTGAAAGTTCAACAAATCCAAACTCATATGAAGACCACATAACGATCTCTTCGCTTAAACGCGAGATGTGCATCATCATGGTAGAGATATTAAAAAGTATCTCTAAAGCAAAATCTCTATCACTTACAGTATCCAAACAGTTTACACTCACACTATCAAAACCAAGAAGTTCAGCAGTCATACCTCGATCTACATCATGTGGTGTTCCAGCTAGTGCTGCACAGCCAAGAGGAGAGATATTGTTGCGTTTATACGAGTCCTCAAAACGAGCGATGTCGCGTTTGAACATAGAGAGATAAGCACCTAGATGAAAACCAAAGTTAATTGGTTGTGCATGCTGAAGATGAGTCATTCCTGGGATAAGTGTTTCAGTGTGTTTCTGTGCAACTACAAGAACTTCACTCATCATCGCTTTAAGAGCATCTACTATCTCTAAATTTTTACGAAGTACGAAACGTCGAAAATCCACTGCCACTTGATCATTACGACTACGAGCAGTATGAAGTTTTTTTCCAGCATCACCAATAAGAGTAGTTAAACGCTTCTCTATTCCCATGTGAAGATCTTCATCAGAAATTTTCCATTCGAACTCTCCAGACTCTATCTCTTTGAGAACAGTGTTTAAACCACCCACTATTTTAGTAAGTTCTTCTGTTGTGAGAATTCCCTGTTTTGCAAGCATAGCAGCATGTGCTAAGGAACCTTCTATATCTTCTTTATAGAGTTTTCTATCGTACATTATTGAAGCATTAAACTGATCTAGTAGATTTGAAGCACTCGCACTGAAGCGACCTGACCACATTTTATCCATATTGGGTTCTCCGATTTTTAAAAGTTTAGTATTTTAGCAAAATAAGGTGACTATACAAAGAAAAGAGAAAAAAATGACTGAATTAGAAGAGTGGAGAGAGTGAGGATGGAGTATCCCCACTTAAGTATTAATTACAAGCAGGTACATTCCCACTATCTTTTGCATATTCAACAAGAAATTGTCTGAGGTGCTTTGATTTTTTTGTGTATCTTCTGCTCTTAAAATATTTCCAAGATTTTTTCGCTTTTTTATTTTTTAGATGAAGTTCAGCTAAAGGCTTCCCTTTTTTCTTCATCCATTTTTTCCACTTTTTCATTTTATACTGATTTATAAAATTTTGCCCTTCATCATGACACTTCAAGCATTTTTTAACGAAAATACGCTGACCTTTGTAGATAGCTGCATTTGCAGAAGTGAGAGATAAAATAGTTAGTGATAAAACGATCAAAATAAGTTTATTCATGTATAACCCCTAAAATTATAGATCTATGATACATTAGAAATTATTATAAAATCCTTATAAAGATTAAAGTTGGTACTTATTATTTAAATTTTCTTCTAAATCCCACAAGGATTTAGCTTTTAAAGACTCTACAACACTTTTTGTACACTCTACATCATCTGGCCATTCTCGAGTAAAGCCATCAATTCGTGACTTATTTGTTCCATCTATCCCAACCATCAGTCCTGAAGTAAAAACATCTCTTTGTGCATCCATATTGTTTGTCACACGCCAAATAAGCATATAAGCATTATCTACATCATTGGCGTTTGCATCAACAAAAACAACTATTCTAATATTTGTACTTAAAGAGACTAAAGCATCAAAGTACTCTTTTGCATTTTTTGTTTTATTTACAGTTATAACAGTCACTGGATTGTTAGTTCTACGCATATACTGATGTAACTCTTTAGCATCTGAAATAAGTGCTTGTACACGTTTAAGTAGCTCAGCATCACCTAAAAGATTTGGAGCTTCTACACTATTTGCAGCAGTTGCATCAATACCAAGTTTTCCACCGACTAAAGTCTCATCGGAGGAGTGATCAAGTGCATCCAAAATCCCTTCAGTGATGAACATAGATTTTGGTGTAAAACGGTTCAGGACATAAGTGGCAAAGACTTCGTAATTGTCTAAACTTGGAGCTTTTTCATCCACGAAAATAGCATGCTTAACAAAACTCATCTGCCCTGCTCCCCAAAATGCATGCATAAACTGTTTTGCATGTCCTTTGTAAAGTGGTTGCATCTTTGCAAGTATAAGGTTATGAAAACCTGCGTTTTCCGGCATGTGATAATCTAGTAAATCAGGCACAGTAGTCTTTAAAAGTGGAAAGAATATCTTTCCTGTGGCCCAACCCATATACTTATCTTCGAGTGGTGGCTTACCTACAACTGTCGCTAAAAATGTAGGCTCATTTTTTCTTGTGATTGCACTTACTTCCATCACAGGATAAGACTCTTCTAATGTGTAATAACCTGTATGGTCACCAAAAGGTCCTTCTACTTTCGTAACATCTGTATCTACCCAACCTTCTATAACATAATCTACATCTTTTGGAATATATAGATCATTAGTCAAAGACTTTACAAGTTGTACTGGTTTTTTCGTGATAAGCCCATACATAAGAAGTTCATTCACACCATAAGGAAGTGGAGCAGTTGCACACCAAGTGTAGAGTGGATCGCCCCCTATAGCTACAGTCACTGGCATTTTTTTTCCAGATTTTTGGTACTGATCAAAGAAGTGAGAACTATCCTTATGTATCTGCCAATGCATGCCTAAATGTTTCTTATCATAGACTTGGAGTCTATACATTCCAAGATTGACCATCTCTCCATCAAGACTCTGAGTATACACCTGTCCCATAGTAATAAAAGGACCTCCATCCTGCTCCCAAGTTGTAAGTACAGGAAGTTTCGTTAAGTCGATATCATTCTCTAGATATTTGACAGTCTGACAAGCTCCCTCACCCTTCAATCTTTTGGGAAATATATTTTTAAGTGAAAATAGCTCTTTAGCCATACTCATTTTATCCATAAATCCCGCTGGTGGTTTCATATGTAAAAGATTTGTTATCTCATCAGCTACAGACTCGATAGTACGACCAAAAAGAAGTTCACAGCGATTGTAAGAACCAAATACATTCATAAGAACAGGCTCATCAAATTTTTTATTAGACTTATTATCCACCACATTTGTAAATAAAATAGCCTTGCCCCCATTCTCTTTTTTTACTTCAGCATAGGCGAGGTGTGGTATTTCAAGGTAAATATCAAGGGGAGTATCCACTTCTCGTAATTCATTGTGCTTTTTGAGGAGTTGTATAGTTTTTTTCATATTAGGTTTACTTCTAAATTAAATTTAGAAAATTATAGCATAAGACTACTTATAAACGACTCTATTGCGACCATTTTCTTTGGCTTCATATAGTGCATTATCTACTCTATGAAACCATGTTTTTTGGGTATCACTTACCTGTAGTTTTGAAACACCACATGAAATTGTAATATAACCGGCATCTGCATATTTTATACTCGCAATTTTTTTATTGATTTTTTCTGCAATACGAATAGACTCTTCTTTCTCCGTATTTGACAGAAGTATAGCGAACTCTTCTCCTCCCCAACGTGCGACGACATCTGTCTCTCTTACACAATTTTTTAGTACATTTGCGATTTTTTTAAGAACACTATCCCCTACTAAATGTCCATAAGTATCATTGACTTGCTTAAAAAAATCTATATCACAAATAATCAAAGAAACACTCTGTCGTTCTCTTTTATACCTATCAATCTCCAGCATAGAGTACTCATCTAATTTATATCTGTTAAAAAGTTGTGTTAATGGATCTTTCAAGGCCATATCTCTCATCTGTAGTTCTGCTTTTTTGAGTTCAGTCACATCACTAGAGACACTAATGATTGCTTTTTTCGAATTAAAGTATCCATACTGAGACATATTGTGAACATAATAATTTTTTCCATCTTTATCTTTTAAAGATACAACATCATTATAAATTCCTTTATTTTCTATGCACATTTTAATATAGTCAATCTCTTGTTTTGTTAAATTTTTATGCACTTCTAATATATTTTTACCAATAATATTTTCGAGGATATCATTATTTCTTTGGAGTGCAGTTTGATTAGCATATAAATACTTTGTCTCTTTACTATCAAATATAGATATGGCATCATGAGAATTTTCAATAATAAACTTAAACTCCTCACTCTTAATATTTGCTAAAAATAACTTACGGTTTGATCTCTCAATCATATATGCAGAGAGAGTACTAATAACTGCTCCAAAGATACTGACATAAAGTGCCATATAAATAGCAACAAAAGGAAGGCCTACAATGAAAGATAAAAGTATAAACAGTAAAGTTATACTGACATAAATAAGAAGAGATAGAGAAAGCCCAATACCATACATCGTAAATATTGCAATAATAGGAATAACAATATCCACTTGAAAGAGTGCTCTATCATTTGCTGTAAATATATAATAGAGTGTAGGACCCATTCCTGCAATAAGTGCAGCGATAAAAAGGAGTGTGTAACTATACTTTTGAAAAAAATCTGTTTGGGAAAAATGAATGAGTATCAATGGACCGGAGATAGAAAACAAAACTATATTTAATAATAAAAGTGCTTCATTTTGAATAAAAGCATATGTTAAAGGTGCATAAAAAAGGTACATAAATATCGCTAATTTAGCAGTCAACACATTCTGTTCTATATGTTCAGCTAAATAGATTTTCTGATACTTCTCTTCTAACTCTTTATCTTTAAAAGCGATACCTATAAAGATATTTAAAAAAGAGAGAAGAGCTTGCATGAAAATCCTTTATCTTATTTTAATTATAAGATATTATACAAGGAAAGTTCTTAAAGGATAATTTTTCTTATTAAAATAAGTTTATTTTACAATCTTTGTGGCATTTCATCTTTAAAGGCTATTTTTTCAGCATCCTTTAGAAGTTCAAGTGCTCCATTTTTTATCATTTTTTCTGCGAGGAGAGAACCAATATTTTTTGACTCAGATATTTTTACTATAAGTTTTTCATGCATAACATTTGTTCCATCAGGGAAACCTAGCATTACACGAAATACAACTTCATCACCGTTTACAACCGCATTACAAGCTACTGGAGCTGAACACCCTGCCCCTATCTTAGAGATAAAATCACGCTCTATTTGAGTACAGAGATAAGTATCTTTATCTTTAAGGGATTCCGCTATTTCATGAATCTTCTCATTACCTTGCACTATCTCTATACCAAGTGCTGCTTGACCCATAGGAGGTATCATCATATCTAGGGAAAGTTTTTCAGTAAAAGGAATATCTTTTAAAAGATCAAGTCTAAAGAGACCGATGTATGCAAGTATGATAGCATCATACTGACCCTCAGCAAGTTTTCTAAGACGAGTATTTACATTGCCACGTAAATCTTTGACCTTTAAGTCTGGACGTTTTTGTAGCAGTTGCATACGTCTACGAAGACTTGTAGTTCCAACTACTGCACCTTGAGGTAAATCATCAAGAGTTGCATACTTATGAGAGAGAAAAACATCACTCTGGTCTTGTCTTTTTGTGACAGCTACTAGTTCTAAACCTTCTGGTATATATGTAGGTACATCTTTAAGACTATGAACTGCTATGTCTGCATTTCCAGCAAGCATTTCATCCTCTAACTCTTTAGTAAAATGACCCTTACCACCGATAAGTGCAAGTGGTTTATCAAGTACTTTATCTCCATTACTTACTATTTTATTGAGAACTACTTCTACCTGAGGAAAACTACTCTCAATTCTCCCTTTCACATGGTAAGCTTGCCAGAGTGCTAGATCTGAAACACGAGTTGCAATAGTAATTTTCATACTATTTGTAACTTTTAAAAAGTTTTCTAGTTTTATCTATCTTCTCATCAAAGTACATAGTTGGTGTACCACCTACAAAGACACTCTTTGCCACTTCATTATCATCTGCAATTTGTTTATTTACGGATGCCGTCATAATCTCTTTTTGTGTTACATGGGCACCTGTTACTTTATTGAACTCAGCAAGAATTTTTTCTACATTTTTTTCATGAGGATTAATTTTCATTTTGTACATATTTATACTAACATCCTTCACACCTTGACGCTCAGCAACAACAGCTGCACGAATAACAATAGCTGATGCAGGATGAATCCTTAAGATTGGATAATGATAATAATAGACAGCAAAAGTATCAGGATATTTTTTCATGTAAGTAAGTGCTGATGGTGCAAATTCTTTACAAAATGGGCACATTGGGTCTGAGAATATAGCTACACGGTGTTTTGCATTTGCATGACCATAGATAAGGTTCTCTTTTTTATAGTATTTTTTTTGAAAGTCAGGCTTTACCATATCTGTAAAACTTTCACCAGACTTCATATCGATTAGCTCTTTAGAAATAACTGTTCCATTTGAAAACCAGATCATTTTTTGCTTTATTGTCTCTTTTGGTTTATCTTTTAAAACAGCATGTACATCTACAACATAACTGCTCCATCCTTTAAGTTCTTTAAGTGGCTTTTCACTCACGACTTTTACATCTAAATTAAGTATTCTTGGATTATCTCCAAACTCATTATCTAAATAGTTCTCTATTTTTTTCCCAGTTGTACTCGCATTTACAAGGCTACTTAATAGTAGCATTGTCGCTAATAATTTCCACATCAATGACATCTGAATCCTTTTTTATATTATTTTGATTGTTGTAACTTGTATTACAATTTCCTGATTTTACATTATAACGGTTAACCAACATACTCGTAAAAACACTAAACTGTAGGAGTATGCCTAAAATATCTGTCAAAAATCCTGGAACTATCAAAAAAATACCTCCAAAAAGTGTAAAAAGATTTAAACGCTGAAACTGTTGTAAGTCTATACAGTTATAAGAGACAGCGGACATATTTTCAAAAAATGTATCACGGAAGTTTATAAGAATAGCAACTCCGACAAAAGCACTTGCTATTATTTCAAAAAAAGTAGCAAGTCCGCCAATAGCTGAAGAGATCTGTACACTTATAAGAACCTCTAAAAGAAGATATACAAAAAAGTATATCATGAGTTAGAAAGTTCCATAATTTCACCTAAAATATTTTCTACACTCACAGCAGTTTTCTCTGTAGTTGAGCGTTCATAAACCTGCACATTTCCATTTACAAGCTCTTTACCAATGATAACAGTATATGGGAAACCTATAAGCTCTGCATCTTTCATCTTAAAGCCAAAACGCTCTTTTCTGTCATCAAATATAACCTCTACATTCGCCTCTTGAAGCTCACTGTAAAGTTTCTCACCAAGAGCAATCTGCTCTTCATCTTTAATGTTACTTACCATGATATTTACCATATATGGTGCGGTAGATTTTGTCCAGATACAACCGTTCTCATCATGATGTTGCTCTATTACAGAAGCTACTAAACGCGAGATTCCCATACCATAAGTTCCCATGATAAAAGGCTGTGCTTTTCCATTTTCATCAAGAAACTCAGCTTTTAATGCTTTAGAGTATGTAGTCCCGAGTTTAAAGATGTGCCCTACTTCTATACCCTTAGTAAAATTAAGTTCGCCATCACAATGAGGACAGCTATCACCTGCATTTACTTCAGCGATGTCAGCGAAATAAGCCACTTCACTAATAACACTTAGGTCAGCCCCAACAAAGTGATAATCTTGCTCATTAGCTCCACAGATCATATTTCTTGCATTTTTCAAAGAGCTATCTATAACATGCTTAGCCTTATCTTGATCGAGTGGCCCAATAAAACCAGGAATAACACCTAATGCTTGGAGTTCTTCCTCATTTGCATCTACGATGTCAAGAGCCTCAGTCGCGTTGACGGCCTTTACCTCTTGGAGGTTATCACTTCCACGAAGAAAGAAAAGTACTATCTCTTCACTATCTTCATAGATAACTTTTTTTGCTACTGTTTTTACAGTATAGTAAGGGTCTACTTTAAAGAACCCTGCTAGCTCATCTATACTCTTAATATTTGGTGTTAAGAATTTATTAAACTCCGCTTCTGGAGCCTCTGGTATCTCTTTTCTTTCAGAACGAGTCGCAGCTTCTATATTCGCCCCATACTCACACTTTGAACATACTGCTATAGTATCTTCTCCACTATCGGCAATAACCATAAGCTCTTTACTCTCACTTCCACCGATAGCTCCACTATCAGCTTCAACGACACGGTAGTCAAGTCCTAAACGAGTAAGAATTTTTTTATATGCTGCTTCCATAACATCAAACTCACGATCTAAATCTTCAGAGCAAGAGTGAAAAGAGTAGCCATCTTTCATGATAAACTCACGCCCACGCATAAGCCCGAAACGTGGTCTTGCTTCATCACGAAACTTTGTCTTAATCTGATAAAGATTTACAGGAAGATTTTTATACGAAGTGATACGGTTACGAACAAAATCAACCATCATCTCTTCATTTGTCGGTGCAAGTACAAACTGAGTATCTTTTCTATCTTTAAAACGAAGAAGTTCTTTACCGAACTTCTCAATGCGTCCAGACTCTTCCCATAAATCAGCTGGTGTTACAAAAGAGAGTTCTACCTCTTGTGCTCCCACCTTAGTCATCTCTTCATTAACAATATTTTCTATCTTTTTTATTACTCTTTTTGCCAAAGGCAGATAGTTGTAAAGTCCCGCTGCACTCTGTGTCACAAATCCTGCACGAGAGAGAAATATATGAGATGCTAGCTGTGCATCTGAAGGTGCTTCTTTTGATGTTGGTATAAATGCCTGTGTTCTTCTCATAGTAATCCTTAGTTTTTTTCTTTAGAAAGTGAAGCTATAGCCCCACTAATAAGCTCAGTATGTGTATCTTCTGAACCCGAGCGCATCTTTGCTGTTACATCGTGCAAGAAGCGCTTGAGTACTTGTTCACACATCTTTTTTGCCTCATTTTCATACTCTTTTGGGATGTAACCAGCTTTTATGACACGGTTACTCTCCTCTAGTGCAGCTTTATCTGCACGAGTGTAGATCTCTTTTATAAGAGGTTCTATATCTTGAGTATTAAGCCACTCAAAAAACTCGACAATACCTCGACCAATGATACCATGAGCCGCACGAGCCGCATCCTGACGAGCAGAAAGATTTTCATCAACGATAGTTTTTAAATCATCTATCACAAAAAGATGGATACGCTCACCCTTGTTATAGTTAATATCACGAGGAAGTGCTAAATCAAACCAATATCTATCAAAATCGCATGCTTCTATTATCTCATCTGTAATTATAGGTGCATAAGAAGAGGTTGCAGTATAAAGAATCTCAAACTCATTTATAGCATGTGCAAGCTCACTAAAAGAAATAGTCTTCGCGCCACACTCTTTGGCTAAAGCCTCAGCCTTATGTGCAGTTCTATTCATGATATATACATCAGCACCAGCACTTACAAGATGCTTTGCCGTGATTTCACTCATTTCACCTACACCTATGATAAGTGTCTTTTTTCCATCTACATCATCAACTAATGATTTCATTTTATTGACTGCTACACTTGCCATGGAGACTGGTTTTGAAGAGATATCAGTTGCATTTCTTACATTTGCTGCTGACTTAAAAGCAAACTTCATCGCACGTGCAAGTTTTTTCCCACAATAGTGGTTATCATAAGCAAAACGAAAAGCATCTTTAAGTTGTCCTACAATCTGTGTTTCACCTATAACCATAGAGTCTAGGGATGCTGCTACGGAGAAGAGATGGTGGATAGCAGAACTATCATCAAAGATATCAGCACGTCCCTCAAGTTCTTCAATACTTATACCTGAGCGACGTGAAAGCATTGCAAAAATATGTTTCGTTGCTTCTGGAATATCTAAACAGTTACACATAACTTCCATACGGTTACATGTAGAGAAGAGTATAGCCTCAGATATTGTAGGTGACTCAAGCAGAACACCTAAGCAGCCGTGTTTACTTTCATCATCAGGATAAGAGAGCTTTTCACGAATCTCTAGGGTTGCATTTTTATGTGTAAAACTTATGTTTAAATAGTGCATATTAATAACTTCTTTGTATCATAGTATCTAAAATAAGAACAAGTGCTGGATCTTCACTCATCGTATTTTGTGCTTCTTTGGAGAGCTTTTGTGCAAGGGTAAAAGACTTCTCAACTGTATGAAACTCTTGCATCTTCTCTTGTATCCATGCACTCTCTTTTTTAGAGATCTTTTTTGCATGAGCGGCAACTAAGCGCCCCTTATCTTCTGTTCTTAATGCTTCATAGAGGTAGATGTAAGGTAGAGTACATTTTCCTTCTACATAGTCATTCATTGCTGGTTTCCCAAGCATTTTCTCACTAGAAGTAATATCTAAAATATCATCTATGATTTGGAATGAAAGTCCTAGATTTCGCCCATAAAGTGCATGAGACTCAGCATCTTTTCCAGCGAGTATAGCTGCCGCTTTTGCTGCAGCTTCTATGAGAGTAGCCGTTTTGAGGTAGAGCATATCGAGATAGAGTGCTTCATCTGAGTTAAATGATTCTGCCATTTTCACATCCATCATTTCACCTTTTGAGAGTGCAGTAACAGAGCTTGCTATAATTTTTGCTACATCTCTATCAAATGCGACTAGCTCTGTAAATGCTTTTGAGTAGAGGATATCTCCAAGCATAACAGCGACTTTACTACCCTCACTTGCATTTACAGACTCCACACCACGGCGAGTCATTGCA
>JALWTK010000079.1 GCA_027082875.1 Sulfurimonas sp.
AGAACTTGCTGGAATGAGTTCTCTTGAGAAACGCGAGAACTACACCCTTGCTCGCCCTCTTCTTTTCTCTGATAAAGAAGAATTTTTAGACTATCTCAAAGAACATAATATCCACTACTTTATAGATAAGTCAAATAGTGATGAGAAATATAAACGCAATGAGTTCCGTCATAACTATGCCGAACCACTCTTAACAAAGTATAAAAAGGGAATCAAAAAAAGTTTTGAGTATCTTGATGAGGATAGAGAGAGTCTTATTGAAGAGTTACATTTCTCTCAGCTAAATGACTTTTTTTATGTAAAAGCCTCCTCTTCAAAACGCAGTAATATCCTTGCGATAGATAAACACTTCAAGGCACAAGGGCATCTCATTACAGCGAAGGAAAAAGAGCTACTTAAAAATGAAACTACAGTTATTATCTCAAGAAAATATATAATCAATCAAGAGCATCAGTTTCTTTTCATTGCACCTTATATACAAAAGGGAAGTATAGAGAAAAAAGTCAAAGAGAAGCTACGTTTACTTAGAGTAACTCCAAAACTTCGAGGCTATTTAGCCTCTGATGTAGAAGTACTTGCATTAGTATCAAGATTATTGCAATAAACCTTCATACGAAAAGAGGAGTGAATAAGATCTCCCTCTCTTTTAAAATCTATAGGGAAGTTTATACCTATAATCCAGTCACTTTTATTTATAGTATCAAGAAAATCATAAAAACTCTTTGGGGAGTTTATCTCTGAACTAGTATTTACCTCATAAATGGCAAAATGCCCCTCTACTTTTGAGAAGTCTACTTTAGAAATAGTAAGATTTGAGAACCACTTTTTATTCTGTTCTTCAAAACGCTCAGGATTAAATGGCATATCAAAAGCTGTTATAACAGTTCTGTTTTTCTGCTGAAGATCCTTGAGTTTTTCCATAGTATTAGACTCAAGATCTTCATGCTCATGAAGCTTCTTATTCACTTTTATAAGATCAGAGCGTTGTAATCTATACTTCTTTCCCTCAGGAATTAAAACTCCAAAAGCAAAAACTAGCACAAACACAAAGAGTAAAAGCGATATAGAAATAAGATAAATATGTTGTCTTGAGATACTATTTTTCATCGATATACTTCTCCTCTTCATCTATATAATTTGTAGAGACAAAACGTAGCCAACCATTTTGAGCAGGATAGAAACTACTGTAGGTTCTGTGAAAGATAGAACGAAGAGGTGCTTGAAGCATGAAGTTGTAAACATCTTTGTTTGGTGTTATACCATAAAGGATAAGTCCATTTTCTAAGAGCTCTGCTCGGGAGAGTGTTATACGAACAGGAACAAGATCAAAAAGATTACTGATAGAGTCTTTGAGGACAATATTTTTTGTAAAAATCTTTTCACTTAAATTTTTCTGCTCTTCTATCTTGGATATTTCTCCTTCTAGCTTGTCTACATGAGAGAGAACAGCTTTTTGCTTTGCTAAACTCTCTTTCTTTTGTGTAGTGAATGAGTAATCTTTATAGAGTAAAAATGCATATGTAAGAAAAAGCATCAAAAGTGTAATCGTAAAAAAAGTGACAAGTAACTGCATATCTTCAGTAAAGATACTCTTTTTTCTTGGTTTTATGTAGCTATATATCATAATGAAAGCTCCATTTTTACAAGCTCAGCAAGCTCGGTACCAATGTTAGTCTGTCTAATGTAAACATTAAGAAACATCTCTTCTTCTAGGTAGCGTTTGAGATCACTACTCATACTAACACCATCTGCAATATAGACATTTTCTATAAACTGACTTTCTGTTTCTTCATCAGTATAGTAGTTACCAAGAGCACTTTGAATAAGAGAAAAACGCTGGTAGTCTTCATTAAAACTACTCTCAGTCTCAGGTGAAGGCTCTTCTACAACATCATGGAACTCCTCTTCAAGATCCTTATTCTCTGAAAATTCATCAATCTCTTCAATAGAGTCAAGATCCTCGATATCGCCAAAGTCGTCAAGATCTTCTAACTCTTCCATATTATCTAAAACACTTACATCTTCTAAGTCTATACCAGCCTGATCAGAGAAGTCTATATTGTCATCATTTTCGATTGTTTGAGAGAGTATTTCATCATCATACTCGCCAGATGTTTGCATATCTAAATGCTCCGCATAGAGAAGTTCACCCTGCTCAAAAATTGCTAAAGTAACAAAACTATCTTGCATAAGTACAAACATGGCAGTAGGTCCATTTACTTTATCTTTAAAAAAATCCACAAGAAGGGAGTAAGGAGAAAAAATATAGTCACAGCCTATCTCTTTATAACTCTTCATAATCATTTTAATAGCTTCTTTATCACTATAATGTGCCCATTTTTTTTCATGACACATATACTGCACTGCATGTTTCTCTTCAAACTCTTGCAACTTTTTCTTCTCACAGCCTACTATAGCACCTTGATCTGCAGACATATTTAACACTGCTATATAGTGATATGGTGACTCTTTTGTATAGCTCTGTATATACTCGATCATCTCTCTGCTCACAGAAAGTGTATCAAAACTTTTTTGTAAATGTGAGACCACATCTTTTTTTGAGAGTATCTCAATATAGATATCAAATGAGGCACGTTTTACGACAATATTGACAAGGACTTTATTGTATAAAGCTTCAAATAATCTACTAAGCACTACTCATCTACTCCGCATAGTGGGTGTGCTTTGTTATAGTTTTGCTGTTTCAAGGCACTCCCTAGTTTTGTATATATCTGTGTTGTAGCCATGGAGGAATGTCCAAGTAACTCACTTACATCGACTATGGGTGCACCACCATTTAAGAGGGCTGTTGCATAGGAGTGACGAAGTTGGTGTGGTGTTACTTTAAGTGAAACACTTCTAAAGACTTTATTAACCATATATCTTAGACTATTTTCGCTTAATTTTTCGCCATTTTTCTCAAAAAGAAATGCTTTTGTTATATTCTTTGACAAATACTCATCTATAAGCTCTTTTGTACCTGCTAAAAGTGGTATATCTCTATCTTTATTTCCTTTTCCCAAAACACGAACCCACTGTTTACTTATGTCCGAGACCTTTAAAGATGCAAGCTCTGAGATACGAAGACCTAATGTATAAAGCAGTGTAATAAGTAACTTTTCTTGTGGATTAGCTACATCCAAAGCCTCTTGAATATGTTTGTGAGATATAGGTTTTGGTAGAGTTTTAGCAACTTTCACACTTTCATCTGCTTTAAGCAAAATATGCATGCCATTATCGTTTAAGTAATGCACAAAACCTCGTAGGGCACTCAATTTTTTACTAATAGTTTTCGCATTTAAGGCGGCTATATGTATGCGATAGGGCATAAGATTAAAAGTAATAGTTTTCTTTTTGCTAGATTCCTCTTGGAGTATCTCTATAAAATGCAGTGCCTCATTGAGAGACTCACCATAACTTTTTATTGTAAGGTCTGAATACCCTCGTATCTTCTCAAGGTACTCTAAAAAAGCGACCTTATTTTTAGCGAGTAACTTTTTCAAGGAGCTTCTCAAAGTCATCATGATACTTCGTGGCACGAGCAACTAACTCTTTGTCCGTGATAATACTTGGTGCTAGTTTAACAAAGGAGTCTACCATTATCTCACTCATTATTTTTATCTTTGCACGATCACTATCAGAAAGACTCTCTTGTTCTGCCATACTATTTATCTCAGCTAAGAATGTTTTTGCTTGATCTATATACTTTACATACTTGAGTGATGTTTTTGACTGTGCCATAATAGTAGATGCCATACGGTTATAGACATCCATACTAAAAGCTTCATTTGCAAGTGAATAAGCACGATCATACTCACCTACTTCGTAGTAATACTTTGCTTCTATAGATTTTTCATAAGAGGGATTCAGTAAAAAATAGATACCCATAGTAGCGATCATACCAAAAGCGATGAGAGAAAAGAGATATCTAGTGCGCATGTTCTAACAGTCCTTTTTCTATAAACTCTTTGGCATCCTCTAGTGAAAGTTCTGAAATATCAATCAAGTCACTAATATAGTAAGTTATTGTACCAAAAGGTTTTGGTATAACAAATTTATCCCAAGAGTTTAACTGCCAGAATGATGACGGTTTTATCTCTACAAGTACTATTTTCACATCTGCTTTTTGTGCCATGACTACTATACCATCAGCAACCTTATGTCGAGGTCCCTTTGGACCATCAGGAGTAATCCCTAAGTCTGATCCTCCCTTAAGCTCACGGATAGAGGCCATAAGTGCTTTTGCTGCATTTCTCGTACTTGATCCGCGGACAGTACCGAAGCCAAATTTTGCAAGAGTATAAGCAATAAGGGAACCATCAAAGTGATCAGAGATTATAAGTTTTACATTTGGAGTTTTTCTATAGCGAGTATATGCATAGGGGATCATAAGAAGTTCACCATGCCAGCATGCCATTATGAAGTTATCTCCACTCAATGTTGCAGGAGCTATAAACTTTTTTTTGTTAGTAAGATAGAGAAGGCGAATAAGAAAAGAGCCAATGACAGGTACAACTATCAAGGCAAACTTACGAATTCTCTCTTTGTTAGTCAAGTATCTCGCCTGTTAAGATAGTTCTTCCTATGGCGTTTACTTTTACCTCTTGAAATGTTCCAAGAAGTTCTTCCGAGCCTTTGACTTTTATAACAATGTTGTTGTCACTACGACCACTCACATAACCATCACGAATAAGTTCTTCAAAGTAAACGCGATAACTTTTTCCTAAACACTCAGCATGAATCTCATCAAGGATCTCATTATTAAGTGTTTGCAGGTAAGAGAGTCTCTGCGAAGCAACCTCTGCATCTACTTCTGGAAGATGCTCAGCCTCTGTCTCAGGACGAGGAGAATACTTAAAAGAGAAGATCTGATCGAAGCGAACTTTTTTCATCACATCTATAGTATCTGCAAAGTCCTCATCACTCTCACCTGGAAATGCCACGATGATATCGGTAGAGATGCTCACTGTAGGACACTCAGCACGGAGTTTTTCCACACGGTTTATAAACCACTCTTTTGTGTAACCGCGTTTCATCTCTTTAAGTATCTTTGTACTTCCACTCTGAAGTGGCATGTGCATAGACTTACATATCTTAGGGTTACGAGCGAACTCTTCTATGAACTCATCATCCATGTGAAAAGGGTGCGGTGAAGTAAAACGGATGCGTTCTAGTTTTTCTATTTTTGAGAGGCGATTAAGTAACTCAGTAAAGTTTACTTTTTCAGTATCTCCTGAGAAACGGCGTCCGTAGTTGTTGACATTTTGCCCAAGAAGAAAAACCTCTTTAGCTCCACTGTTAACTGCTTTTTGTGCTTCATTTATGATAAGATCAGCTGGAATAGAGATCTCATCACCGCGAGTTTTTGGCACTATACAAAATGTACAGGCCTTGTCACAACCGATGGATATGTTTATAAAAGCTTTATAAGGGGAAGTTCTGAAGTCATCGAACGCGAACTCACTCTCATCGTAGTTTATATCTATCTCTACAGCCTTGTCTTTATGTAAAACTTCACTTATCTTAGAGACATTTCTTGCCCCTAAAACAAAGTTCACATAAGGTGCACGTTTGATGATTTCATCACCTAGGTGTGAAGCAGTACAGCCACAGACACCTATTTTGGCACCCTCTTTTTTCTTTTTGTTAAAGCCTCCGAGTTCGGAGAAGAGTTTATGCACGGGGCGTTCTCTTACAGAACAGGTATTTATCAAAATAAGGTCTGCTTCTTTGAAGTCCTCAGTTGTAGTGTAGCCCTCTTTCTCACGAAGCTGCGCAATCATATGCTCAGAATCGCGAGAGTTCATCGCACAACCTAATGTTTCAATAAATAACTTTGGCATAAATGCTCTCTAGCTCATTATGTGAACTTGGTACATATAGTCATTATCCGACATACCAAATTTCACTTCACTCATATAAAAACTTTTACCTTTTGCTTCAAAATGATCTTGAAGAGCAAGTAAATCTTTGTGAGAGTTATCTTTGTCGAAATAAAAAATGATGCTATCATCTTTCTCTACAGCTGCTTCTATCTTCGCTAAGTCTACTTTTTTTGGTTTGTCAGTTACATCAGTTCTTGCAAATTTTAAATCCATACTATTATTCCTTGAGTTTTGAGTGCAAAAGCACTTATTATTTTTGCATTATAGTTAAATATGCATAAAAACTTGATTAAAGAAGTTTTTATGCATATTTGTGTATACTTCTGCACTTACAAAAAACTCCCCAATTTACTTATCACTGTTCATAGAAAATCGGGAAAATATAAAGGCAATAATTATGGAAAAAATATTAGACATTGCAGAAGCAATCGCACACGAAAAGGGTTTACAGCCAGAGAAGGTACTTGAAGCACTCAAGACTGCATTTGTACAAACTGCAAAAAGAGTTATAGACAGAAACTTCGCATTTGAAGCGAGTATTGATGAAGAGACAAAAAGCATTAAAATTGTGCAGACTATTACCGTTGTTGCAGATAATGATGAAAGACTTGAGGATGAAGAGCTTGCTCCTGCCTACATCCCTCTCACTGAAGCGAGAGAGTATGATGACCAAGTAGAACTCGATGATCAGCTTCAAGTCGATCACAACCTTGAAGAGTATGGTCGTACTGGTGCTTCACAGCTTCACCGTGAGATAGAGTTTCATATCCAAAGACTTGTAGAAGATGAAGTCTATAACAAGTACCAGTCAAAGATAGGAACACTAGTAAGTGGTCGTGTAACTCGTGTTGATGCACAAAATGCTACTTATATAGAGATAGATGAGATTCGTGCTATTCTTCCTATGAAAAGTCGTATTAAGGGTGAGTACTTTGAGATTGGAGATCATGTGAAAGCTGTTGTTCGCCGTGTAAACATGGACAAAGAGCATGGAATAGGAATAGAACTCTCTCGTACTAGCCCTAAGTTTTTAGAGCAACTTCTCGCTCTTGAGGTTCCGGAGATCAATGATGGTACAGTTATCATTGAAAAAGCAGCTCGTATTCCTGGTGAGCGTGCAAAAATTGCTATCATGAGTACACACCCACAAGTAGATGCTGTTGGAGCAACTGTTGGGGTAAAAGGTGTTCGTATAAACGCAGTAAGTGATGAGCTTATAGGTGAGAACATCGACTGTATAGAGTATACTACTATCACTGAACTTTTTGTCTCTCGTACTATGAGTCCTGCTATCCTTTCTCATGTAGAGATCGTGAAAAATGAAGAGGGTGAAAACGAAAAAGCCATAGTGACACTTCCAGCAGATCAGAAGTCTAAAGCCATAGGTAAAAGTGGGATAAATATCCGTCTTGCATCTATGCTTACAGGTATGCAGATAGAGCTTGTAGAGAGTGATGCAGTAACGAATGAAGATGGTGAGATAGAAGAAGCTAAAGATGGTGTAGATGCGCTAGAAGCACTTTTTAGCTAATCAGAAAAGAAGAGATGTAATCACTCTCTTCTTTCTTACTACCCTCTTTTAGAATAAGGATTTAACTTCAGTAAAAGTAAATCTGCTATCATATTTCCTAATAGTGTCAAAAAGGCTGTTATCATCAGAGTACCCATGATTACAGGGTAGTCACGACTGAGTGCTGACATGAAAAAGAGCTGTCCCATCCCCTCTATACCAAAAATAGACTCAAGTATAACACTACCACCTATAAGTCCCGGTAGAGAGAGACCTAACAGTGTAATAATGGGTGGAAGTAAGTTTGGTAAGATATAGTATCTTAGTAGCTCGCGTTTACTTAGTCCTCTTGAAAGTGCAAAGTAATAGTAGTCACTCTTAAGTATCTCTAATGTCAGTGATCTTATGTAGATGATCATACTTCCTAATCCCACAAATATCATCACAACTATGGGAAGTGTAAGATGCCATGCCATATCTAAGTAGTTTGAGAGTCCCTCTTTTGTTTCAACAGAGTGTAGTCCTGCTATAGGAAACAGATCTAAGTTCAGTGCAAAAAATATAATAAAAAGTAGTGCTAGATAAAATGAGGGCATAGAAAACGAGACTAAAGAGATCTGTCTGATGATATAGTCACTCTTTTGCTCATAGCTAAGTGCTGCTTTTATACCTAGCCATAAAGAGAGTACAAATACTGCTACTAGGGCAGTAATATTCATAAAGAGTGTAACTGGGAGGCGTTTGAGTATTTCACTACTTACATCTGCACCACTTACAAAAGAGATGCCAAAGTTTAATGTTACTATGTTTTTCACCCACTCTAAATACTGCTGAGTAAGAGATTTATCAAGACCATAAACTGCTTTGAGTTTTTCTATAGCTTCTTTTGTCATGTTTGGGTTGAGTTCCCCTGCTCCAAAAAAAGAGTTTGGTGCGGCATGGATAGATAAGAATGATATGATGGAGATAAGGAGCAACATAAAAAGTATATATATTAATTTTTTAAGAAGAGTTTGCATAAAAAATTATAGCATAAATTGAAAATTATAAATCACTATAAAAAAATTTGGAGGTTTTGCAAGAGGAACCCTCCGAAAAGGAGAGTTATAAGCTTAAAATTACGGTTAGAAGTTGTAAGTTAAGTAAGCGTGTAAAGTGTTTTCATAATCAGTGCTATTTTGATTATTATCTAAGATATATGCAGCAGTAACATCAACAGGACCCATTGACTTACTAGCAGTTAATGTACCTTCATTCATGTTATCATCAGCAGCAATTCCAGCATTTACACTTTTCTTTTGCTGAGAAATAGTACCATACGCACCTAAATCAATTCCAGCAACAGAACCTTCAACAGCTACATGAAATGAAGAAGTATTAGCACGAGTTACTTTACCATAGTTCCACCATGCTTCAGTATAAAGTTTAGACTGACCTGAACCAGCTAAGTTGGCTCCAACAGTACCTACCCCATTAAAATCTGTCTTATTATCAGATGTTTGAGAGTAAGATACTTTTGCTGTAAACATATCTTTCATCTCATAACCAGCCATTAAAGCAAATGCAGTACCTTTATCAGCAAGACCAAGTTGTGTTAAATCTGTACCAGTAAACTGAGCACCAACTAAGAAACCTTCCATAGCTAAGTCAGCTTGTAACCAATAAGCTTTTGCAGTTGATGAAGCATCATAGTACCAAGCTTGAGCAGTTAATGGAGCCCAAGAGTTATTAATAGCACCTACAGCATAAGCACCTTTATAAAATTGTGAAAATGTTGAATTAGCAGCTTCTGGATTAATTACATTATTAAAACCATTTTTTGTTACTAGATCACCATTTGATCCACCAACATAGGCAGCAACGATTGTAGTATGAGGAACATCTGTATTAATTAATACAGCTGATTCAAAAGTATTTTCAACTATTGACCATGTTTCAGTAAATACTAATGGAGTGTCTAGTGCCATACGACCAACTTTAGCAGTTGTTTTTCCAGCAGTTGCAGCAATCCATAAATCATTTACAATAAATGTATCAGTAAGAGCATTTGGAGCTTCCCAAACACTACCAACAAGCTGACCTTCAAGACCTAAAGTAGTAAGTGCAGTAACTTTTGTACCAGCAGAAACACCACCCGCTAAATCAGTAGAGATACTTAAAGTAGCTGCAGCTTGACCAGCTGACGAAGCTCTGTCAAAAAGACTTGATGTACCAGTGTCACTAGTGCCATAGTATAATTTAGCGTCACCGCTAACCTTAGTGTTTTCAATAGCGAATGCTGATGAACCAACTAGTAGTGCAGCAACTAAACTCATTTTTGTAATTTTCATATATTCTCCTTGTTTGTTGACAAATTTCAGCAAGCAGTATATCATAACCTAAGCTTAAGATTAATTAAAACCATACTTATATTAATTTATTTTGAATATAATTCTCTTATGAAACAACTAATATCACAAACTCATCTACTTTTAAGTCTTCTACTTTTCTCGAGCTGTGCGACAAATCCAGTACTTCCCCCTTCTCAGAATAGTGCCCTCAATAGTGTAAGTGATTCTAATGCAAAAAAAGAAAAAAATTACTGGATGCAAGAACAATTTGATAGTTTTTTAGAGAATGAATGGAATCCTACCATGAAAAAAGATAAGGAGATCCAGAAAAAATATAGAAAGAATGAAGAGAGTGAAAAGAAAGAAGAGAAACACTTTACACTACAAGAGTTTGTAGATAAACAAGAAGCTTATAGAAAAGCCCACCCAGTTGATGACTCAAAATCTAATGTTAGAAAGCTAAACAGCATGCCCGCAATAGGTGAAAATCCCAGTCGAAGATAGAGCTATTAGCTCAACTCTTGTGCATACTGTATCATACTACAGAAATGCTCAGAATAGAGGGCAGCACTTCCTACTAATATGCCATCTACATTCTCTACAGCTAGCACTTCTTTAGCATTGGTTACTTTTACACTACCACCATAAAGAAGTGGTGCTGGAGATTTTTTCTTGAGTTCTTTGTGCATGGACTCAATATCTTCTAGTGTTGGAGTAAGTCCTGTGCCTATAGCCCAAATTGGCTCATAAGCGATGATAAGATTTTCATAGTTTGTGTCTATACCTTCATACTGAGCAGATATATATTTCATCATTTCAGCTTCTCCTGCTTCGCGTTTAGCGAGGGGCTCCCCTATACAGTAGACTATCTTAAAACCCAACTCTTTATAGTAGTTAAATTTTGCCACAATCACCTCTTGTGTTTCACCTATAATATGTCTACGTTCACTATGTCCTATAAGGATAGTTTGTATCCCAAACTCATCAAGATGTGTTGTTCCTATTTCGCCAGTATAGGCACCATTTTTGGTAGGATAAGCATTTTGGACTCCTATTATTATGGAGGTATCATTTTCATCTAGGGAGCTCATTGCAGGAAACACTAGCACTTCTTGAGATATAGCATTATTTTTTATATAAGTGTCTAGTTCTTGTATATATTGTTTTGTCTCTTTTCTTGTGAGGTTTGTTTTAAGATTTGCTGCTATTATCATGATTTTGCCTTATTTAATAATATATGTTCCATCTCAGGAGAGATGGAACGAGGTTGGAATCACATCCGAGAATGGGTGGCGTTTATAACTACTCTGGTTTTATGATGAGTTGTGCTACACCTGGGAGGATTTTACCCTCTAGTAGTTCTAGTGAAGCTCCTCCACCTGTTGAGATGAATGTCATCTCTTCATCTACATTTATACGTTGCACTAGGTCTGCTGTGTCTCCACCACCTACTACAGTAGTTGCATAAGAGTCTGCTACGAAATGTGCTATCTTTGTAGAGCCACGAGCAAATTTTTCCATCTCATAAACGCCCATAGGACCATTCCAGAGTACTGTTTGCACATCACCAAGACCTTCACGGTAGAGTCTTACAGTTGCGGGACCGATATCTAAACCCATCCAACCGTTTGGAATCTCTTGTGCTGTTACGATCTTGCTTACTGCATCCTCAGCAAACTTATCTGCTGCTACTACATCTACTGGTAAGTAGAACTTCACACCAAGTTTTTTTGCTTCATCCATTATCTTTTGAGCTTCGCCAAGAAGTTCATCTTCTACAAGTGAAGCACCAATATCATAACCGAGTTGCTTTAAAAATGTAAATGCCATTCCTCCACCTATGAAAACCTTATCTACTTTAGGGAGAAGATTTACAAGTGCCTCTAGCTTTCCTGAAACCTTACTTCCACCAACGATGGCAGCAAAAGGGCGAACAGGTTCGTTGATAAGTTTACCAAAAAACTTAATCTCACGTTCTAGTAAAAATCCAGCTGCCTTGTGCTCATCATCAAAAAACTTTGTTATACCTTCTACTGAAGCATGTGCACGATGGCTTACACCAAAGGCATCATTGACATAGAATTCAGCCATAGAAGCGAGTTTTTCACTGAGTGCAGCATCATTTTTTGTCTCACCTATCTCAAAACGGATATTTTCTAGTAAAAGAATTTCGTGACGTGGTAAGTCTGCTGCCTGCTTGAGTGTCGCATCATCTACTACACCTGAAGCGAGTTCCACATGGCGTTTAAGAAGTTGTTGAAGCCTTCTTGCTACTGGAGCAAGAGAGTACTTCTCGTTTACTTCGCCTTTTGGACGACCTAGGTGAGATGCAAGAATTACCGCACAGTCTTGATCCAAACAGTAATTAATTGTCGCAACTGCAGAACGGATACGTCTATCATCAGAGATATTTCCAAACTCATCCATTGGAACATTAAAATCACAACGGATAAATACTTTTTTGTCTCTAAGGTTTAAGTTTTTTATGTTTAATAGTTCCAAGGAGATACCTTTTATTTAGAAATATGTAGAGCCATGTCTACTAAACGCATAGAGTAGCCCCACTCATTGTCGTACCAAGCCATGATTTTCACCATATCTCCACCGATCACTTGTGTTAGATCTTCTGCAACTATAGAAGAGTACTCACACCCTACGAAGTCCTGAGAAACACGCATCTCTTTGTCCATAAGAAGAAGCCCTTTGAGTCTTCCTTCTGCAGCTTCGTTGAAAACTTTTGTTACTTCCTCTTTTGTTGTAGCGCGTTTGACTACAACATTAAGGTCAACCATAGAAACATCTGGAGTTGGAACACGAACAGACTGACCATGCAGGCGACCTTCTAGTTGTGGCATAACAAGGCTAATAGCTTTTGCAGCACCAGTAGTTGTAGGGATCATGTTGATAGCACCTGCACGAGCACGGCGTTTATCTTTTGAATGTTTTACATCTAAGATATTTTGATCATTTGTATAAGAGTGGATAGTAGTCATAAGACCTTTCTCTATGCCAAATGCATCATCTAAAACGCGAGCAACAGGACCTAAACAGTTTGTAGTACAGCTTGCATTTGAAACGATCTTTTGACCATCATATAGCTCTTCATTTACACCCATAACAAATGTTGAAGTTGCTTTATCTTTTGATGGAGCAGAGAAGAGAACTTTCTCAACACCGTTATCAATATGAACCTGTGCAGACTCTTGTGTAAGAAAAACACCAGTACACTCCAAAACCATATCCGCACCACAATCAGCAAATTTAAGGTTTTTAGGATCGCGATCAGAAAAGACTCTAATCTTATGACCA
Source organism: Sulfurimonas sp. (assembly GCA_027082875.1). Lineage (GTDB taxonomy): Bacteria > Campylobacterota > Campylobacteria > Campylobacterales > Sulfurimonadaceae > Sulfurimonas. The sequence continues at coordinate 13,035 of JALWTK010000079.1, forward strand.
TCGATACTAATATTTTCATCATCTATCTGCTCTACATTACTTGCAAATGTACCGTGAACTGAATCATTTCTTAGAAGATATAACATCATATCCATACTTGCCATATCATTAATCGCTACGACTTCAACATCATCTCTGTTAGCTGCTATACGAGCTACACAACGACCAATTCTACCAAATCCATTAATTGCTATTTTAAGTGCCATCATTTTTCCTGTACTGGGTTTATCACCCAAAAAATTTTAATTCGGTTATTTTAACTAAATTTAGCTATAATTCGTATTAAATGAAAACTATTGCACTTTTTGGAGGGAGTTTTGACCCTCCTCACCTTGGTCATTTCGGTGTTGTCAAGGCTCTTTTAGAGATGAAAGAGATCGATGAAATCATCCTTATGCCCACCTATCTTAACCCTTTCAAAGACGACTCTTTTGCCCCGGCGGAGTTGCGCTTAAAGTGGCTAAAAGATATATTTTGTAAATATAAAAAAGTCACTGTCAGTGATTTTGAAGTGAAACAAAAGAAAAAGGTACCCACACTTGTAAGTGTCGAGAATCTACACAAGAAGTATGAAAAGATTTATCTTATCATAGGTGCTGATAATCTTCAGGACCTAAAGTCTTGGTATAGATATCCTGAGCTTGAAAAGGAAGTGACTTTTATAATCGCTCATAGAGATCAGATAGAAATACCAGCTAACTTTAGAGACCTTCAAGTCTCTGTTAGCATCTCTTCTTCAGAACTTCGAAAGAGTATCAATGAAGAGATGCTTTGTGAGATAAACGCGAGTGAAATAGTGCAATACTATAAAAATAAAGATTAAAAATTAAGGAAAACAATGCAAGATAGAATTAAAAAAATAACAGACATACTCGATGCGAACAAAGCAGAAGCGATAGAGGTTTTTGACCTCCATGAGAAAAACTACTTCGTAGACTATGCTATCATCGCTTCATCACTCGGTAGTAGACATACACTAGCACTTTTAGATCACCTCAAAAAAGGTATAAAACCAGAAGAAACTTTTAACAATGTAGATGAGAGTGGCGACTGGGTTGTTATAGACTTAGGTGATATACTTATTCACATTATGACAACAGAATACAGAACAAAGTACGATATGGAAACTTTTTTAAGCGAACTTGGAAAGTCTACTGGTGAGGAGTGGTAAGTAGTAATTGATTTTCTAATATATCTCTAAAGTTGTAGATCGCTTCTACATACTTTACAGGTTCGCTTCCCCTTGCATAGCCATACTGTAAGCCACTATAATATTTTTTTTGTGAAAGTAGAGGAAGTACTACTTTTAAATCACTCCAGATATTTTCATTAAGTCCTATTTCACGAGCTAAAGTCTGTGCATCACGAATATGCCCCATTCCTATATTATAAGCAGCAAGAGCAAATTTCAATCTATTTTCCCCTTTGACATCAGATCCTATAAACTTTAACATCTGTTTTATATGTCTCGTTCCACCAACAATACTCTGTTTTGGATCAAGTCTATTTTTTACTCCTAGAAGTTTTGCTGTATGGCGAGTAAGCATCATCAGCCCTCGGACACCAGTAAAGCTTTTTGCCTTAGCATTCCAGTGAGACTCTTGGTAAGAGATAGATGCTAAAAGTGTCCATGGAATACCAAAACGAGTAGCTGCTTCTTTAAAAAGTTTCTCATACTTTGGAAGACGGCTTTTAATACGCTTATAGAACATCTTTGTATTGTAATAGTCAAAAAAGAGTACATAGGAGTAGTAGTGATCTTTTAGCTGGCTTATTTTTCCCTGCTGATTAAAGTCGTTAAGCCAGGTATAGAGATCCTCTTTAAGCTCTGTAGCTTCATCTTTGAGCAACCACGCAAGCTGTTCTCGTCCACTTATAGAAAATGCCATTGATACTTCAGGATAATAACGTAGATTTAGAGCATACACATTCGAGTCGGCTAGAGTACAGTCAACCTCATGCTTAGAGACTTTTTCAAGAATCTCTTCGGTCGAGAGATTAGAACTATATGTCGCATTTATATCGTAGCCATCGTTCTGTAGACCTTCTATAGTCTCTTTATAGCTTGTTGCATCACCTACTAGTATACTTAATCCAGAAAGATCCTCTACATCACGAGGAAAACTTCTTTTTTTTAACATACCTCTATAGCAAATAACTTGTTCTTGTACTTCAAAATAGGAGGGACCAAAATAGAGTTTTTTCTCACGTTTAGCAGTTTTTGTCAGGGATGCAGATGTAATGTCTATATCTGGATTTTTACTAAGTTCTAAAGCCTCTTTGATGGTATGTGCAGTCTCAATTTTGAGTGCTACACCTAGATGTTTTGCATATTCACGGAGTAAATCATACTCAAATCCTTGTGGACCATCGACACCTATAGAGTAACTAGATGGGGCATTAAGGAGGACTACATGTAACTCTTTTTTACGTTCTATTCTCTCTAGATAAGATATCTTTTTGATTTTTTTTCCAGGAGTATATGCTGTGTGACTAAGCCACCCAAAACTGAAAAAAGCCATTGCAAAGAAGGTGACTAAAAATACAGAGAGATATTTATTCATACCACTAGTTTACAGATTTAAACTTATGCAAAAATAAAACGATTTACTCCACTATCATACTCATAAGCTAAAACTTGCCCATGAGCTTGAAGAATAGAATCCACAAGATAGAGTCCTAAACCAAAGCTATTTTTAGAGGGATTCTCTTTTGTAAAGGGCTCTATATAGTAACTAAGAGGATGGGCTAAACGTTCCCCATGGTTTTCAAAGCTTAGTTCACCATTTATCATACATATTTTTATCTTACCATCACTAGAGTACTTCATAGCATTATCTATCATATTTTTTATAGCAGTTGTGTAGAGTCTGTAGTTTGCATGCAATTTTGCATCTGCATTCACAGTAACACTCACAAGCTCCCGCTCAACCATAGCCATATCGATGGCACCATCAATGATATCTACAACTCTATACTCACTAAAGTCACGTTTATCATCTATGCTAGTCACCTCTTCTATAAGAGCAAACTCTGTCACTAAAGATTCTAAACGATGAAAGATACTCTCAAATCGAGTTCTCTGTTTTTGTGAAGAGAGCATCTGAGTAGCAATAGTCCCCTTCGCAATAGGAGTTTTTAGCTCATGCATGATATTTCTCAGAAAAAGAGTACGTGACTCTAACAGTCTGTTGATCTTTTCTCTTGTATTCTCCAGTTCATTTGAAACAAGTCCTATCTCATCACAAGCTCTTGTCTTAAAAGAGATATCAAGATTGCCATCTCCAAATATTGCAATCTTTTTTCGAAGGCGAATAAGTGGACGAAGTTTTTGTAAAACAAGAACAAAAGAGAGAGAAATAATCATAAAAAGTGTACTATAGGCATAAAGAAGATTGAGATAAGAGTAGGGTTTAAGATCTTCATCTTTTATGAGGATAGCAGCACTATTTGTCTGCATGTAAAAGTAGATAGTTTTTTTATACTGCATCATAGTAGCACGTAGTTTTGTCACTATGTTTTTTCTATAAAGACCATCAGCATTAAGCATAAGTTTTGAGTTGACACTCTCAAAACCTTCACGCTTAAGGATTTTACCTCTGTTTATAATATCCTCTTGAAGCTCTTTTTTACGTACTACTTGGAGTTTATAGACAGCAAGATTTGCATCAAGCATAATCTCAGAGTTTCCCTTTTGCTGATGATCTCTATAAATCTGTGTGATAACAGAGTACTTTGTGAAGATGTGATTTATATACTGATCTTTGTTGAGTTTATAAAACTCCCAAAAAATGACACTCACACTCAAAAGAGAGACAATGAGTGCAAAAAGTACGGTTATTAGAACAGCATGTTTTTGCAAGTGGGTCTTACTTTAAAAGTTTATAACCAACTCCACGAACAGACTCTATAAGAGACTTATCGCCGAGCTTATTGCGGATACGCCCTACCATAACATCAATACTCTTGTTTGAAGAGTCTTCGTTGATGGCATTTACATTGTGAATAAGATCTTCGCGAGAAACTACAAGTCCCTGCTTAGAGATCATATAAGCGAGAATACCGAACTCTGCATTTGTAAGCTCGATAGTACGACCTTTGTATGTGATAACCATCGTTGCACGGTCACATTTAAAGTCGCTTTTAGACTCTTCTTTCTCCTCACTCTTCGCCTCATAACGACGAAGTACAGAGTGAATTCTAGCCTCAAGCTCTCTAGGATCATAAGGTTTTGGCATATAATCATCAGCACCAAGTTCTAGTGCTTTTACCTTATCTGTTACATCTGAACGGGCAGATGAAATAATAATAGGAATATCTTGACGTTCACGAATCGCCTCACATACTTCAAGACCATCCATACCTGGAAGAGTCAAGTCCAAAATAACTAAGTTAAATGGTTCTAATTTTAGTATACTTACTGCTTTAAAAGGGTCATCTTCAGTAATAACCTCAAACTCAAACTGCTCAAGATATTCTGTTAAAATTTCTGCTAGTTCTAAGTCATCTTCTATCATTAATATTTTATTCATAAGGCTAATCTTAACAGACTTTGTTAATGTTTTGGTAAACTCGCACATAAAACTCATCACGAGAAAAATCTTTAATGAGATAATCATCAGAACCATTATGAAGCAATGTGCTTGTTGCAAAGGAGTTACTCTCATCTACTAAGGTGAGAATTTTGAGTTTATCATTCTCTGCACTTTTCCTTATCTGCTCAATAACTTCAAGAGTATTTACATAGGGTTCATTTGAATCAAGAACGAGAAGTCTAGTATCAGGATGTAGTACTAAACGCTCATATATCTCTGCATCATTATGTGCAGCAATAACTTTAAAGTTATGAAGTTTGAGGTTTTGTCTGAGATATGTGCTATATATTTTAGAGTCACTAGCAACTAGGATCTTAGTCTGTTTATTTGCTTGAAGTTGTTTGAGCTGTTTAATAACATTTACTTCAGTATTAAATCTTATTTTTTTTATATAAGAAACTATCTTTGCACCCTCAAACTCATCAAAAAAATCTTCATCTATATGGTTTGTAAAGACTAATGGAGCGATGTTATGACGGTTAAGAAGTGCTATTATTTCTCCATGCGGAGCATCTTTAAGCACACGTTCAACTACACCATACTCATAACGTGTACGTTTAAGAAGCAACTTCGCTTCTTCAAAACTTTTTGCTATGTCATACTCAAAAGTATCTTCTAGCTCAAACAACTCCTGAAAAAGGGCTTGTACTATAATACTATCTTCTACGATTAACAGCTTTGCCATAAGAGACTCCTTTACTTAATTATAGCGAAAATAAAGATAAATGTTAGACTAAAAGGAGTGTAACATTGTAGGCTATAAACGCCATCACATAAGCGGCTACAGAAGTAAATGCAAAGAGGTAAAAAAAGTACTTTATATGTCCTGCTTCACGAGTAAAAACTATAGAGGCAGCCAAACATGGCAAATAGATCATAATAACTACGATAAACGCGACAGCAGAAGGAAATGGTATATTCTTACTAATAGCACCCATAAGTGAGCTACTCTCTTGGTCAACATCACTACCTAGTGCATATAAAACACCAAGAGTAGAGACGACAACCTCTTTAGCAGCAAGACCAGCTTGCAGTGCTACACTCATCTTCCAGTCAAAGCCTAAAGGTGTAAAGAGTGGTTCTGAAAACTTCCCGATAGTTCCGAGATAACTCTGTTCAAGTTCTGCTTCACTCAGTTGATGACCTAGTCTTAGCTTAAGTGCTTTATCCTGTGTAGTCTCTATCTTTGTCTCATAACTTTTTATGAGTTCTGAATTATGTGGATAGTTACTTAAAAACCAAATAAGCATGGATGCTCCAGCTATGAAAGTACCCGCTTTTTTGAGATACATCATAGTTTTTGTAAGCACTGTATGCCAGATAAGTTTAAATGTCGGGAGTCTATACTTTGGCATCTCCATAACAAAGGGCTCATCCTTACCCTTAAATGCAGTAATCTTAAGAACTTTTGCAGCAACAAGTCCTAACAGTGCACCACTCACATAAATTCCAAAAAGAATATTTCCTGCCATATCTGGAGCAAAAAATGCCCCTGCAAAAAGTACATAAACAGGAAGTCTAGCACCACAAGACATAAATCCTATGATAAAAAGAGTAAGCAGCCTATCTCTATCATTTTTAAGGATTCTCGCTGACATATAGGCTGGAATAGAGCATCCAAAACCAGTGACAAGAGGAATAAAACTCTGGCCATGCAGTCCAAACTTGTGAAAAAAGCCATCAAGTAAAAATGCAACCCGGCTCATATATCCAGTACCCTCAAGCAGAGCAATACCTATAAATAAGATGATGATATTTGGGACAAAAAGCACTACTGCTCCAACACCTGCAATAACACCATCCACAATGAGAGAACGAATATCATCGTTTGCGATAGTTGCACCTATAGTATTTCCAAACCATGTAAAGAACATGTCTATGTAGTCCATAGGGATGTTCCCTATCTCAAAAGTGAGCTGAAAAAGTAACCACATAAAAAAGAGAAATATTGGAATACCAAATAGAGGATGAATCAGTACAGAATCTATCTTCTCAGTAAGTGTCTTTTTTTCCTCTTGCTTCTTCTGTTTTAGGACTTCTGCTGCGATACCACGATTAAAAGAGGCATACTCTTCAGCAAAAGACTCTTTTATATCATCACTATCATGGTGTAGTTCTATATGCTTACTTGCTTCAATTAAGATGGGTTGAAGTTCTACCCAAATAGGCTCATCATGCAGTTTTGCATAGGTTTTTTTATTTCCTTTGAGGAGATTTATTGCAATATTTCTATAAGAGTTTGTAGATTTAAATTTGTGTTTATCGAGATACCACACTAACTGTGCTATCTCCTCTTCCACAGACTCACTAAAAACAAGCTTTGGCTTATTTTTTGGTGTTTCATGTTTGAGCATCACAGCTTCTATGAGCTCTGCTATTCCCTCTTTTGTTGCTGCTGAGACTTTTATACAGGGTACACCGATGAGTTCTGCCATATACTCGGCATTAATATTGATGCCCTCTTTTGTTGCCTCATCACTCATGTTAAGTGCTATGACTACTTTTTTACTCATTGTTAAAAGTTCAGAAGTAAGTTGGAGATTTTTTTCTAAGTTTGTGGAGTCTACTACATTGATAATAATATCATAATCTTCTGCACAGAGATACTCATGTGTTACACGTTCTTCTATCGTGTAGTCTGTAAAGGCATATGTTCCCGGTAAATCAACTACAGTAAAATGGTAATCTTTATAGTCAAAAAGAACTTCCGTTTTATCTACAGTTACTCCCGAGAAGTTCCCAACATGGAGGTGTGCATTTGAGACAGAGTTGATAAGCATACTCTTACCAACATTTGGCTGACCTACAAGTGCTACTTTTATATGATTTGCTATTATTGGGCAAGCTTTTGCATCTACCGTGTTCATATCTTCTCCACATCTATAAGTTTTGCTTCTTCCCCACGAAGAGCTATTCTCATCTTGCCTACTTTTATCTCTATAGTACTTTTTGCTGGAGCATGTTCTAAAACCTCAACTTCTGCCCCTTTCATAATACCAAAAGAGATAAGTCGCTGTTTTAAATCACCACTAGTGTTGAGTTTGAGTATTTTTACCTTACAAGCTTTATGGCAGTCTAGGAGTGTTTTCATTATATTTCTTCATATATAGATTTTATCTTAAAATTATAATCATTATCAATTAAAGAAAAGCTTAATTTTTTCTACTATTTGCTATAATGCCACTCACAAAAATAATATAAGGTCAACTATGAAATTTCTCTGGACACCCTCTTCTCACTTTAATCTCGCAAATATGTTTACATTTGTCAACATTACAGCTGGTCTTATGGCGACTTACTTCATCACTCAAAACAACTTCATTTTAGCAATAGTGCTTGCTTGGGTTGGTGGTGCCTTTGATATCTTCGATGGTAAGATAGCTAGAAAATATAATCTTAGTAATGAATTTGGAGTACAGCTTGACAGCTTCGCAGACTTCTTAAGCTTCGTTCTTGTCCCCGTCTTTCTGATCTTTCAAGCAGTTTATGCGACACAACTCAGTGGCCTTATGCTCATCATAGCTTCTATAACAAGTATCTACTATGTTATCTCTGGACTTCGTAGACTCATCCACTTCAACTTAAATGCAGATGCGGGAGAAGTAGAAAACTACTTTACAGGTGTTCCAACACCACTCGGTGCTATCCTTTTATGGTTAGTTTATCTTACAAATGCTTATGAGTTACTACCTGCTATTGTAGTTATTGGGGCTATGGCAGTTATTGCTTGGACTCTAAACTCTACTATAAAAGTCAAACACCCCTAAGTAAAGTCTCTCTTTTTAAGAGAGATACTTTCTCAAGATCTCTTCTAGTTTTGCTGGGTCTATAGGCTTAGTGATATAATCATTCATACCACTAGAAAAACACTTCTCTTTATCACCCTCCATTGCATTCGCTGTCATTGCTACCACAGGTATAGTAATTGTATCTTCACCATGTTCACCACTCTTAAGGATTCGTGTCGCTTCATAGCCATCCATCTGAGGCATCTGACAATCCATAAAGATAATCTGGTAAGCTTTAATACTCTCTTCTACACATTTAAGTGCTTCAAGACCATTATTTGCCACATCGGCATCTAGTCCAAACTCTTCTAGTATCCCAAGTGCAACGAGTTGATTCACCTTGTTATCATCCACAAGTAGGATTTTTGTCTCTGGATCAAAGTTTCTAGTTATTTCTTTCTCAATAATTTCATGTTTTTCCTCAATATGATAACTATTAGAAAGTACCAGAAGCGAGCGAAGAATATCTCCAGATGTTGCAGGCTGAGGATAGTGTGTATCGTAAACACTCTGCATAAATTCTTCTACAGCAGAAGTCTCAGCAAGAGAAGTCATCAGAACAAGTTTCGTCCCCTCATACTTCTCTTTAAGTCTCTCGCCAAATGCAAGGGCACTCTCACTCTTAAGTACATATGCGATATCAAATACAACATCGATACTCTCTTCAAAGTAAACTTGCATACCCCAATGTTCTAGCTGTTTTGCTAAAATTTCTGCACTCTTACTACAGCTATCTACTATAAGGGCTTTTTTGTTTTTGACAATAACTTCAGGAAGAACTAATGATGTGTCTTTAGTAAGTCCAACACCAAGATCAACACTAAACTCACTCCCCTCACCTAGCTTAGAACTCACGACTACATCACCTTCCATAATCTCTGCGAGCTTTTTCACTATGGCAAGTCC
>JALWTK010000080.1 GCA_027082875.1 Sulfurimonas sp.
ATTATCGTAGCGGGATTACTGACTTAAGCAAGCGCAGACTCTCCCTAAATGAATTAAGAAGTTTTTCACAGAGAGAAAAAATATATACAACAGCAGATTTTTTAGCAAAGCTAAAAGTAGATAATGAGTTTTACCAAGAAGTCTTAAATATCATAACAGTCAATGAAACATTCTTTTTTCGAGAAATAACAGAGTTAGAGTGGCTGGTGTCTTTGATTCAATCGTCTACAGGAGATTATAAAATTCTCTCCCTTCCTTGTTCTAGTGGCGAAGAGGTGTACTCTATCTTAATTCTCTTAGATGAACAAGGAGTTGATATTTCTCGTGTAGAGTTATTTGGGTATGATCTTAATAGTGTAATGCTTGAGAGAGCTACAAAGGCTCTCTATAGTGAACGTTCTGTACACAAGTTAAGTGAAGTACAAAAAGAGAACTACTTTTTCAAAAATAGTAATGGCATTTATGAAGTAATCCCACGACTTAAAAAGAGAGTTCAGTTTGAGCAGCATAATATTTTTGAGCTAGATGGAAAAAATGACTTTGAGATAATTCTATCGAGAAATATGTTTATCTATTTTGATGAAGTAAAACGTAATGCTGCTGTAGATATTATTGTTAATTTACTTAAAGAGGGTGGACACTTTATTAAAGGTCATGCAGATAATATCTATAAACATCCAAGTCTAAAAAATGTCTGTTATGGGGTTTATAAAAAAGAGGAGTAGCTTTTTTACTCACAACTAGAAGCACTAATCATCTGTGCATAGTTAGGAGTGCCTTTTTTACCTATAAAAGTGTAGGTTCCTATACTGAGGGTATGAGTACTTGCATTCACTTCTTCACCATTGCAGTAGACAGTTTTGTTTTGTTTGTACTTGAGAACGACAGCTAGCATTTTCTCTCTTTGAGTGTTTTGGTAAGCATTATAAAAAACAGCACTTGAAATAACTCCTAAAACAGCAGCAGTTACTCCCAGCTTTTGTGCTTTTTTAAGCTCTGTAAAGTAGTGCAACACTAAGAAAAAAAGTCCAGCTATAATAAGCCCAGCGATATATGCCATTAAGCGGTACCTCTTATTTGGTAAGTAATATCACCGGCACCAAAGCCAATGATAAGTCCACGGTCTATCTTTTGCATATCTTGAGCATCTTTAACTACTGTGATATGGTTGTTTGCTCTTTGGATACTATCTGCCATCGTTAGGTTATAGCGTTTAAATTTTTCTACGAAGTCTATATCACGAGGAGCTTCACTTGCAGCCCATACAGGAAGGATGATAAGCTCATCCGCTCCATCAAAACAGGTAATGAAATCATCAAGGTTATCAATAGTACGAGAGTATTTATGTGGTTGCCAAATAGCTGTGATCTTATCAAATCCCTTAAGTCTTGCATACTCTTTGACTGACTCAAAAGTTGCTTTTATCTCTGTTGGGTGATGACCGTAGTCATCGATGATAACAGCATCATTCTCAGCTCCTACGATATCAAACCGTTTTTTAATACCCTTGAAGTTAAGAAGATTTGCTCGTATCTCTTCTATCTCCATAGACTCATTTGCTGCGAGGATAGCTAACGCTGCATCAAGAGCTATGTGTTTACCAAAGCCCCAAACATCAAAACTACCAAAGTCACGAAACTCAAAACGAGTATGAGGTTCGTTGTTTATGAGTACATACTCTATGTTTTTTATATCTTTAGAAGGGTATAGCCAGTGTGCATCTACAGTGTCAACTAAGCTAGATAGAAAAGGGTCTTCTGCGTTTAAAACCTTGCACTTTGCAGAGTTTATAAAGGTTCTATAAGAGTCATAAAAACGCTCATAGTTGTAGTCGTAGTACTCCATGTGCTCTGGTTCTGCGTTTATAACTATAGCACAGTGAGGGTTAGAGTTTAAGAAACTTCCATCACTCTCATCAGCTTCAAAGAGCATGATGTCTGTAGATGCATCGTAGCGGACATTTGAACCAAAGGCTTTAGACTCAGCACCGATGATAGCAGAGCCATTCATAATGGCTGTGAGTATAGCAGTTGTAGTACTCTTTCCATGTGCTCCAGCAACAGAGTAGACCTTTCTATCATCAAGGATTTTAAGAAGTGCTTCACGACGTGCGAGTACTTCTATGCCTTTTTCTTTTGCTACTATGACTTCTGGATTGTCAGGGCGGATGATAGCAGAGTGTACTACTAGGTCTTGATCACTTATGGCATCAGCTGAGTGAGGAATAGTTATCTTCATACCCATTTTCATGAGTTTTTTAACTATAGGAGTCTCTTTGATATCAGAACCACTTACTTCGTGACCCTTAAAATGCATGTATTGTGCAAGTCCAGATATCCCGATACCACCAATGCCTATAAAGTGAATTTTCATATTATGCCCCTTGTTGAGCATTATCTAGCAATATTTGTGCCTCTTTTGTAAATCCTGAAATGTAAAAAGTTCCATTTGTTTGTGTTGTAGCTAGGTCGGCAAATTTATCCATGAAATCCTCAAGGTTGATGCCTTCTGCAGCTGCAAGATAGTGGAGTTTGAGTGACCATGAGAACTTGTCATCATTTGTCATACCGGAGAGAACTTCAAGAAGTGCCGCAGCATCTTTGATCTGTCCAGCAGAGTAGTGCTCCATAGCATACTCATAGAGTGCTCGTGTTGTAGCAAAATCCTGAACCTCGTTCATATCCATCTTACGATGCGACTCGAGTGTATCTGTAAGTTTTTCTAGTGCAAGATCTAAGATATTTGCATAAAATCCGCTAATAGTCTCTTCATCAAACACCTCATGTGCCTCTGCTTCTAATACATAAAGAGCTGCGATGTCGCTCTCTTGTTGTGCTTTTAATACCTTTGTCTTTAACTCTTCTGCTTTATTCACCTAAACACTCCTTGATTCTTTGTAATGCATCTTTTGTTTTTTCTTCATTCTCTACTAAGGCTATACGGATATAGCCGACTCCAGGGTTCTCACCCTTGGCATCTTCTCTTGCTAAAAACTCTCCAGGGAGCACTTTTACATTGTACTCCTTGTAGAGTTTTTTTGTAAACTCTAGTGCATTTGGCACTTTTATCCAGAGATAAAAAGTAGCCTCTGGTATGTCTGTGCCTAGTATCTCTTGTGCTATCTTGAAGTTAGCTTTGTATACTTCACGAGAGGCACTCACATGTGTCTCATCACTCCAAGCTTCTGCTGCTGCACTTTGCAGAGGAAGAGGGCTTGCACAGCCAACATATGTACGATACTTCATATACTCTGCTAGTATCTTCTCATCTCCAGCGATGAAACCGGAACGAAGTCCTGGTGCTGAGGAGCGCTTAGAGATAGAGTTTATCACGAGTATATTTTTAAAAGTGGCATTGCCTACATGTGTAGCAGCTTCTAGTAGTGATGGTGTTGGATGGTCTGTATAGATCTCACTATAGCACTCATCATTTAGGAGTACAAAGTCATGTTTAAGTGCAAGGTAGACCCACTCGCCAAGCTCTTCTATGGAGAGTGAACCTGTAGTTGGGTTGTTTGGGAAGTTAAGGATCACGAGATCACAAGTAGCTAACTCCTCTTCGTTGATCACTGGTTTGAAGTTGTTACTCTCGTTAAGATTTAAGTGTATTACCTTAGAGCGAGTGGCAATAGCTGCACCCTCATAGATCTGATAAAAAGGGTTTGTGTAAGCCATAACAGGGTTTTCTTTCTCAAAAAGAAGAAACTGAGGAAAGTTAAAGAGTACTTCACGAGTTCCAAAAGTAGGGATGATCTGAGCATCAGTAAGTTTGGTATGAAAACGTCTCTCAACAAATCCTCTCATAGCCTCTCGTAAGTTTTTCTCTCCACCTGTCTTTGGATACTTTTTAAGAAGAGGAGCATTTTTGGCTAGAGACTTTTGGATGAAGTCTGGTGTTTCAAACTGTGGCTCACCGATTGTGAGTACAGAGGCACTAAAGTTTTCATTAGGTACAATGTTTTGTAGTAAATTGTTCAGTTTTTCAAATGGATAGGGTTCAAATTGCATAGTTTTTTCACTTTATTAAATTAATGCAATTATATCTAAAAACTATTTATTCACTGCTAAAATGCTGTATAATAGTTCAATTAAAAAAGAAGGAATTACATGAAAATAATTTTATCAATAGCTCTTACTCTTTTACTCCTTGGATGTAGTGAAAAGAAGAATGATACAGCAGAAAAAGCAGTTGTAAAAACTGACATTATAAAGAGTATTGAGAAAAAGGCTCCTGTTGAAAAAAAAGAGATAGTAAAAACAGAGGTCTCTAAAAAACAAATTCCTAAGAAAACAGTAGTTAGGAAAAAAGAACCTGTGGTGGCATTGGATGGAAGTAAACTTTTTAAAAAATGTACAGCTTGTCATGGAACTTATGCTGAGAAAAAAGCTTTGAATAAGTCACATGTAATTCAAGGTTGGAGCAGTGCATCTATCATTAAAGCACTTAATGGTTATAAGGATGGTATCTATGGTGGTAGTATGAAGAGTGTTATGAAAGTACAGGTTAGTAAGCTAAGTAAAGAAGAAATAAAAGCACTCGCAAAGTATATTTCTACACTTTAAGAGTGAAGAGCTAAGATTTTGTAACCAACTCCATAGATACTTTCTATGGAATTTTCTGGTAGTTTTTTTCTTAGTTTAGAGACGAGTTTTCTAATGTTTTGAGAATCAATGCTTTCGTTCATAGCTTTAAAATCTTGAACAATCTCTTCCATAGTAAAAATTTTTGAGGTATTAGCTGTAAGTATTTTTAAAAAAAGAATCTCATATTTTGTAAGATATAGGGGTTTGTTCTCTTGCATGAGAGCAAGTGTATCTCTTTGAAAATAGGAATGTGTGTCGAGATAGATACTCTTTTCACTGCTTTTATCTTTGCCCATAGCCTCTTTCTCTTTGGCAACATTAAGAAGGACTTGAAGGAGTTCTTGAAAATCTATTGGTTTTTTTATAAACTGAGCAATGCCGAGATTGATGAGAGGGAGGAGATAGTTGGCGTCATCATGGGCTGAGAGAACTATTATTTTTTGCGTATTTTTTATTGTGTAAATCTTTTTTATTAAATCTACACCATTAAGTTTTGGCATCTGGATATCTGTCAAAACTATGTCAAATGCCTTATTTTTGGCCTCTCTTTCTCTATATTCTTCTAGTGCAAGGAGACCATTTTCTACACTGACAACTTCTTTAAAAAAGTTTTTAAGTACTTCACTTGTTGATAGCCGCAGTTCATTATGGTCTTCTGCAAAAAGAAGTGTTAACTCTTGTGTTAGTGGCAGAAGGTCTTTTGGATTTATCATTTTTATACTTTATTATTTATTGAATCCCATTATACCAATTCTGAGAAAAATATTATAGAAAAATTCAAAAAATAGTGATACAATTCTGTGAACATTAGAAAAGATGTGTAAAAAATTGAAAGAAAGAGATAAAAATGACTATAATAATTAATGGTGAAACAAAAGAGTTAAAAGCGAATAGCACTATAGAAACACTTCTAAAAGAGTTGAATCTTGAAGGAAAGGTTATGGCTGCCGCTGTCAATATGGATATTGTCAAACAAGATAGCTGGAACAGACATAAACTAGAAGATGGGGATAAGTTAGAACTGCTTGATTTTGTTGGTGGTGGTTGATTGTAAGCTTACTACTGCAACTGCATATTCACCATCATGCGTGAGTGATACACTTGCTTCTTCTATCTGAAACTTTCTAACTACTCTTTTTGAGAGTGAGAGTTTTGGAGCACCTTTAGCTGTTTTATAGATTTTAATATCCTTAAAAGCACATTCTGAACCTATTCCTGTCCCTAATGCTTTTGATGTCGCCTCTTTAATAGCCCAAAAACCAGCAGCTGTTTTGTAAGACTTAATCAGTAATAATTCATCGGGAGATAGAAATTTTAAAAGAAACTTCTCACCGAAACGTTCAAGTAAACATTCCATGCGAGATGTTTTTATGAGGTCAATACCTAACATCTATTACTGAATCACAAACTCTGTAAAATAGATACCTTTAATCTTTCCATCACTAATCATAGCATTTAAAGCATTCATGATCTGCTCAGAAACTTTTTGCTTCCCTTTTTTAGAAGATATCTCTTCAAGTGTTTTTGATGTTAAGATACGGATGATTCTATCTCTGAGTACAGGAGATTTAGCATCAAGCTCAACACTTAAGTTTTCACCCTCAAGTTCTAAACTAAGAGTCACTTTGAGGTATCTACGTCCAGCATCACTTTTAAGGTTAACAGTAAATGTATCGAGTGGGTAAAGAGTACCAATTTCACTTAATGTTCGGGTGTCATCATACTGAGAGTTAGTACCTCTTGAGATCTTCTTAGGAGCAGAACGTTCCTGCTTTACCTGAGACTTATCTATCTGTTCTTCATCATCACCCATAAGTAAAAAGGCTACAACTCCACCAATAATAATAATTAAAAAAAGAACAATGATGATAATAATCATCAACATATTACTAGATTTTTTCTCAGTGGGTGCGGATTCTTCTTTTGTTTCTTTCTCTTCTTCTGCCATGAGTTTCCCCTTTTATTTAGTTACAAGTTTTTATATCTAAAGCTTTAATCATCTCTTCAAAGATATCACCAGCTTCACGTGCATTATCATCATGAAATTCTATAACAAAAACCTCTTTACCATTAGAAACCTTAGTAGTGTATATCTCGGGTGAAGTACAATGTTTACCTGTAATACGTTCTACACAGTCACAAACACGAGCCTTTTCTTCTTCTGTATCATAAGCAAGTGCTAGTCTTGAAAATCTCTCTTCACTTCTAAATTCAGCATCAATCATTCTATACCCTCAAATTTTAATGAGGCAATTATACAGTTTTTCTGCAAAAAAGTAACTTTTTATTACTTATTTTAATACCATTCTAAAAGTTTTGTTACTTCATCTACTATAAAAGTTTTGATGCTTGTCTTTTCAAGTGGTTTTTTAGCGACTAATGCCTTGGTGATATTTTGCATCTTTGCCTCTTTTAAACGGACATCAAGAGCATAAACTTCGCGCACATCACCAACTAGAGAAACTTCACCGATAAAGATAGTCTCTTTTGAGATAGCACGATCACGAAAACTACTAATAATTGCAGCAAGTATAGCTAAATCGGCAGCAGTCTCTGTTATTTTAATACCTCCTGTAATATTTATAAAAACATCATAACCAGAAAGAGGTATTTCTAGTTTTCTCTCTAGGAGTGCAAGGAGCATATTAAGTCTGTTGTTATCAAAGCCTGTCGCTTGGCGTTTTGAGTTTGGTGTATGAGACTCTGAAACGAGTGCTTGAACCTCAAGGATGATAGGACGGCTCCCCTCCATGATAACGGTAAGTGCCGAGCCACTCTGCTGAGAGTTACGGTTAAAAAAACGTGAGGCTATATCTGTAGCACTTACAAGTCCCTCGCTTCGCATCTCAAAAACACCTATCTCACTTGTAGGCCCAAAACGGTTTTTAAAGCCACGCAAAATTCTCAGCTCTTGAGATGAATCCCCCTCAAAGTAAAGTACAGTATCTACCATGTGTTCAAGTACACGAGGACCAGCTATAGAACCCTCTTTTGTAATATGCCCGATTATGAAGATAGCTATATCTCTCTCTTTTGCGATACGCATCAACTCAAAGGTGATTTGACGTACTTGAGTGACACTCCCTGGTGCAGAGGTTATAGCCTCAGAGTAGATAGTTTGAATAGAGTCGATGATGATAAACTCATAACTTCTCTCCTCGAGTTCTACTAAGATTTGCTCTAGCCGTATCTCACTCAGGAGATAAAGTTTTTCTTCATTGGAGTTGAGTCGATTTGCTCGGAGTTTTATCTGTCCTGCTGACTCTTCCCCTGTGACATAGAGGACATTTTTATTTAGACTTGCGATGTTTGAGCCAACCTTGAGAAGTAGAGTAGACTTTCCAACCCCAGGACTTCCCCCAATTAGAGTCAGGCTTCCGGGAACTACTCCTCCTCCTAGAACATTGTCAAGTTCAGGATCCATTGAAGAGTATCTATAGACTTCCTCCTCTACTATTTTATTGATACTCACCGCTTTTACAGAGCTACTGGTAGTAGACTTGGATTGTTTGACTACTTCTTGCTGGTGTTCATTAAGTTCAACAAAGCTATCCCAAGCACCACAGTTTGTACATTTTCCCATCCATTTTGGAGTAGTAAGTCCACAATGCTGACACT
This sequence comes from Sulfurimonas sp., assembly GCA_027082875.1. Classification (GTDB taxonomy): domain Bacteria; phylum Campylobacterota; class Campylobacteria; order Campylobacterales; family Sulfurimonadaceae; genus Sulfurimonas. The sequence continues at coordinate 8,202 of JALWTK010000080.1, forward strand.
CAAATAGTATTTTTTTCTTAGCCATAGTTTTTCTTTTTTGTTTATTTTTTAATTGTTGAGATAATTATAGAGAAATTTTTACGAGAAGATCAAAAATATGACATAACGTCATATTTTTTGAGAGATTTGTTATAAAGAGAAGTTTATTCTTCTTCTGTTGCCACAAAAAGAGCATCTAAAAGACCATCAACAAACTCATACTTGTCAAATGGTGTTAAATCTTCTGGTTGTTCACCTGTTCCTACATAAAGTATAGGAAGCTCTAGTGCATAGGCAATCGAGAAGATACTTCCTCCTTTTGCAGTTCCATCGAGCTTAGTAATGATAATACCATCTATACCTATCATTTCATTAAAAGCTTTTGCTTGTGCTATCGCTGAGTTACCCTGTGTTCCATCTATGACTAAGAGTGTACGATGCGGTGCACCTGCATGAGATTTGTCACAGATGCGGTTGATTTTTATCAGTTCATTTGCTAGGTTTTTTTGAGTATGTAATCGCCCTGCAGTATCTATAATTACATTGTCAAAACCTTTGCTTTTTGCAGAGTCTATGGTGTCATAAGCGACCGCAGAACTATCGTGTCCCTGTTTTGAAGCGATGATAGGGATGTCTAGCTTTTTACTCCAGAGTGTAAGTTGCTCAATGGCCGCAGCACGGAAAGTGTCTCCAGCACCAAGGATGACTTTTTTACCCTCTTGTTTGTAGCGATAAGCTAGTTTTGAGATTGTTGTAGTCTTTCCCGCACCATTTACCCCGACTATAAGTTCTACAAAAGGAGCTGTAAACTCAGGCTCTTTATATGTAGTGTGTGCAAGTGTCGCAAGAAGCTTAGACTCTAAAATCTCACGAGTGATTTTAGTCTGGTAAAGCTCATTGATGATGATCTCAACAAGGGCATACTCAACATCAGCCTCAAGTAAAATATCTTCGAGCTCATCTTTTGTAAAAGTAACTTTTTTCTTTGGTGCAACTGTTTTAATCGCAGCAACAGTTTTACTAAGACTCTTTTTTATAAAACCAAACATTAGCTATTTTCCAAGAGCTTTTTTGATATCACTCTCTATAAACTCTTCCTCAGTAGCTCCCTGATAAAAGTTGATAAGTTTACCATCTTTGTACATAACCATAAGAGGAATACCAAAGTCACGGCCAAGTTTAAGTTTTGTAGCTACTGCATCAATTATGCGTCCATTCTCACTTGAATTAACAAGAGTGTACTGTGCATTATATGTCTTTCTGAAGTCTTGAAGTTTTGCATCTGCAACTCCATTTTCAACACTGATTCCTATGATAAGAAGAGAATCTTTATATTTTTTTTGTAAAGATGTAAGATGTGAAGCCTCAGCTTGACACGGTGGGCACCAAGTACCAAATATATCTAAAATAACAACCTTGCCTTTAGCACCATCGATACTAAAACCATCTGCAGTTTTCTTCACAACATACTGTTTTTTTGTTAAAGATGTGAGTACAAATTCATTTGTAGAGAGCATAGAATTTGCATCCTCAGTGGTCTCTTCTTTTTTTGAACAGGCTGTAAAGAGTAGAGATATCGTTATAAATGTGGAGAGTAAAGAAGTTTTTATCATGGTTTTTTTAACCTTTTTTGTGTAAAATTTGAAGAAATTATAGCAATTAAAGATTAAATATGACTCTTGATAAACCAACATTTAGAAGAAACTGTCTCCAAAAACTGAAAAATAGGGCTTTACACAATAGCTATTATAGGTCTTCACTTGTAAATATAAAGCTTATAAAACTTCTAAAATTACAAAAAAGAAAGAAAATTCTCTTTTATTACCCTTTAGCTATGGAAGTTAATATTGTAAAAGTTTTAAACTCTCTACGAAAGAAGCACGATATTTATATACCATTTATGGTTGGGCAAAGTTTTAAGATGGTACCATTTAGACTCCCTCTTCGTAAGAAAAAATTTGGTATTTATGAAGCAGGAAATACATTAAGAAATATAAAGAAAATAGATATAGCTATAGTTCCAGTTGTTGGAGTTGATGGTAATTTACAAAGGATTGGTTTTGGAAAGGGGATGTATGATCGTTTCTTTGAGAAATTAGAGAAAAAACCGTACATCATTTTTACACAGAGAGAGTTATGTTTTACAAAAAAATCGATTTGCGATAATTATGACATTGATGGTGATATTTTAATAACGCCATTGAAAGATATTAAGAAAAAAAATAGGAAAAAATAGATGTTAAACGAAATGCTACTAGGTGGCGGAACTGCCATCGTAAGTGGTGTTGTAGGTTTTTTCATTTCTAAAAAATTAACGAGTGACAGTTTTGATGTTTACACACAACAAGCTAAAGCAAAAGCGAATGTGATGGAAAACGAGGCCGAGACTCTCTTAGAGCGTGCACGGCTCAAAGCCTTAGAGATAGAAAATGAAGCACAAAAAAGCTATGAAAATGCAAAACTAAGAGCAAAAGAGGACATGAGTCAAAGAGAAGATACTCTAGCACGAAAAGAGCAGAGCTTTTTACGCTTTAAAGAGGGTGAAGAGGAGTCTTTAGAAACTCAAAATAGGGCACTGCAGTCAAAAAAAATTAATTTAGAAAGAAATGAAAAATCACTTACTTCACTCAAAGAAAAATATGAGAAGAAGATGGATGAAGCACTTCATGTTATAGAACATAGTGCAGGAATGACACAAGAAGAAGCAAAAAATACTCTTCTAAAGAAGATAGAGTATAAGGCTCGTGGGGATATAGCCCACATAGTAAGACGCTATGAAAATGAAGCGAGAGAAGAGGGAGAGAGAAAAGCTAACTACATACTCTCTCAAGCTACAAGTCGTTTTGCAGGAGAGTTTGCAAGCGAGCGTCTCACAAACCTTGTGCATCTTGAAAATGATGAGCTTAAGGGGCGTATCATAGGAAAAGAGGGTCGAAATATTAAGGCACTTGAGACTCTTATGGGGGTAGATATTATCATCGATGATACACCAAATGCGATTCTTGTGAGTAGTTTTAACCTGTATAGACGTGCAATAGCTACAAAAACACTGCAACTTCTTATAGAAGATGGGCGTATTCAACCTGCTCGTATAGAAGAGATTTTTGCTAAAGTGAGTGATGAGTTTGAGTCAAAGATTCTTGATGAGGGTGAAGAACTTGTTGCTGAGTTAAAGGTTGGGGTTATGCATCCTGAACTTATGAAACTTATAGGGCGACTACGTTACCGTGCGAGTTATGGACAAAATGCTCTTGCTCATACTCTTGAAGTAGCTCACTTAGCTGGGATAATGGCAGCTGAAATGGGTGGAGATGTAGCTTTGGCAAAACGTGCTGGACTCCTTCATGATATAGGTAAGGCACTCACTCATGATCATGATGGAAATCATGTGGATCTTGGTGCTGAAATATGTCGCCGTTACAATGAAGATGAAGTTGTTATAAATGCTATCTTCGCTCATCATGGTCAAGAGGAGATACTCAGCATTGAGTGTGGAGCTGTTTGTGCAGCGGATGCACTCTCAGCTGCACGACCAGGTGCAAGAAGGGAAGTCCTTGAGTCTTTCTTAAAACGTGTTACAGAGATAGAAGATATCGCCTCAACAAAGAGTGGTGTAAAACAAGCTTATGCTATAAATGCAGGTCGAGAAGTTCGTGTTATAGTAAATGCAACACTTATTAATGATGATGAGTCTATCTTAATGGCAAGAGAAATTGCTAAAGAGATAGAAGAAAGAGTGCAGTATCCGGGAGAGATCAAAGTGAATGTCATTAGAGAGAGTCGTGCGATAGAGTTTGCTAAGTAAAAAAGAATCTTTTAATACAACTTTGACTATAATCTCGTAATTATTTTAAGACAGGGAGCTTTTCTATGCCAGAATTGTTTACATTTTTCGGACTTGCGACACACGACAAGACATTCATCTACATCACACACATGCTACTTTCAGCAGGTATTGCACTGCTTTTAGTAAAAGTTGCTATGTCTAACCTTAAAGTTGTTCCAACAGGAACACAAAACTTAATGGAAGCGTACCTTAATGGTGTCTTAGAAATGGGTACTGATGTTATGGGTCGTGCTCATGCTAAAAAGTATGTTGCTTTAGTTGCTACTATTGGTCTTTTTGTTGGTATTGCTAACCTTATTGGAGTTATTCCAGGTTTTGAAGCACCAACAGCATTTTTAGAGATGCCTTTGACTTTAGCTATTACAGTGTTTGTTTATTACAACTATGTTGGTATTAAAACACATGGTCTTATTAAGTATTTCAAGCACTTTCTAGGTCCAGTCTGGTGGTTATACTGGTTAATGTTTCCAATCGAAATCGTATCTCACTTCTCACGTTTAGTATCTTTATCTTTCCGTTTATTTGGAAATGTAAAGGGTGATGATATGTTCTTAGCGGTAATCTTAATGCTAGCTCCATGGTTACTCCCTATGATTCCATTTGCACTTTTAACTTTCATGGCATTCTTACAAGCTTTTATCTTCATGATGCTGACATTTGTTTACCTTGGTGGTGCAGTAGCTGTAGAAGAGCACTAGGACTTTTTTATTATGCAAAAAGACAAGTATGATAGAATCATTGGTTTTTTGCAAGGAGCATCATGGGCAATAGTCCTTTTTGGTGCTTACTTTACATTTAGATTTTCCTTCTCTTTTGGACTCTCCTTCTCACTTTTTCTTACAATAACTTACATCTTTATTTCACTTTTTTTAGTTTTACTTCTTGATAGCTTTAGTGTCAATCGTTCACGACTTCTTGAGGCAAAGAAACAGACAAAGATTTTAGAGGAGATAGCACTTCAGAGAAGTGCTAAGGGATTAGGTAAAGAGGTTTAAGTCCTCTAAAGAAGTAGGGAGAGGGTAGTACTGAGTTAAGAGATCGTTATTCTCTATACCAGCTAGTTTACGTAGTGCTTTGTTAATATGTGCATAGGTTATGCTTATACCATTTTCATCGAGTGTTAGAGAAGAAGAATTGACTTTCTTAAGAGTATGTCCATCTGTAGTCCCTCCAATAACTCCTTTTTTAGTGATAGCTTTTCCTAAAAACATCATAGAACCTACACTCCAATGATCTTTGCCATTCCCTTGGTTATAACCAGGGGTACGTCCAAATTCACTTCCTATAACAAAGATAACTTTATCTGCTATCCCTTGATCTATAGCATCTTGTTTGAGTAGATCAACTCCCTTGAAAAGTCTTGCTAATTTAGGTAAATGGTTTGCATCATGATTTCCATGTGTATCAAATCCACCGGAAACTATATTCACACTTGCTGTAAGTCCAGCTTTATATCCAGCCATAGCAAATCTTCCTTGAGAGAAAACAGGATTGTTTTTATACTCATGTGTATCTATGTCATCAGGTATAAACTCAACAAGTTTTTTCAGTTCATTTGAACCAGTATGTGCAAGGTTATATTGCTCTGCTAATGCTTTTACAGAATCTAACTTTTGTTTGTTAATAATTCTTTGAGTCCTTGATTCTCTTGCTTTTAGAATTCTTTCAAAAACGGAAGGATCTTTGTAGTTAATGGTACTCCCATCTTTATTTGTACCTTGTTTATTAACAAAAGCAAGTTCATTCATTGCATTCATATTACTGAGTCTTGTGCCGGCTACTACACCATCAGTCATATCATAGCCACCTGCTGTGATAAATGCTAAAGGTGCACTCGGCATTGTAATACCAGCAATAAGTGCAGAAAGAGCAGGATAGCCTTCTGAAAGTTTTCCGCTCATCATATATCTATTGCCACTTGCATGGCCATTTGTCTGTGTATCTATCCCGTTGATAACGAGTAAATCATCTGCATTATTTTCGAAGAAATCTGAAAAATTGTACTCTCTAATTCCATCATTAGCTCTTAAAGGTGCATATTTAACACCTTGAGCATTTGTCAAAATATCAGCTTTCTTAAAGCTTTTATTCATAGGTTTAGATTCCATGACCATAGTTCCTGAACCATCGTCTACTTCATTGTATCCTTTTGGATCACAAAAAGAAGTTGGATCCCAACCACCACTTGCTTGAATAAATATCCATAATGGATTACTGTTTGTAGCTGCTTTTGCTTCTAGTGGCATAAGGGCGATTGCCGCTGCCACTGAGGTAAATTTTAAAAAGTTTCTTCTTAACATAGTATGCTCCTTATTCGCCACTAGTTTCATATAAAAATTTGAAATCACTTAGCAGGTAAGTAATAACGGCACTCCAAGCTCTAATAACATACTTGTCATCATAAACTATTTCATCAATGGACTCAAGTCTTGCAAAGGTATGTGGATCGTAATACATTCTACATTCAGAGAGTAGTGTTCTATCTTCTGTAGCGTTGTATACTCTCTCTTTACCTTCTATATATGTGTCATAAAAGAGTTTATATGTAGCTTCGATTTCTGGATCGTTAACTCCAAGGTCTTCACCTAGTATATGCTTATGAAGGTACTGGATATTTTTCTTAATATCACTAATGGAACCTTCTGTAATAGGCTCTTGAGTCTTTGTGACATAAGGAAAAAGTTTTCTCTCTTTCATAGGGAAGAAAAAATCTCGAGTCGTTGGAAAACAGCCCATCTGTGTAGCCATTCTCAACTGTACATTTGCCATGACACCATTGAGTTCCGTAACTCTGCTTGAAATACTTCCCGAATTTATACCGCCATAAAGTGTTTTATAGTTGTCATCTCGTAGAAGTCTATGTAGGTCAGATCTATTGTTATCCTTTTGACTATAGTACGATCCATAACGATTCCAGTAGTAACCAACAGCATCATAAATTTTTTGATCAAGTGCTTCTGGTGTTATAAGGTGTGCTTGACCTAAAACCTTAGCGAGTACAGGATTATCTGTCTTTAATGCATTTGCACGATAGAGAGGAGACTTAATAAGCTCTTTGATTATTACTTTTGCATTCATATTTGATGCTTGAAACTTTTTTTGTATATCGAGAAGAATATCATGCTCAAAGTTATAAGCTTCTAGTGCTTTAGTGTAAGCCATATCTCCTGTTTGTGGTTTCTTTAATGCTTCTCTGCCGAGGATAGCTTTAAAAAATATTTTTACACTTGCCATTGCAAAACGATCATCTTTGACCATCTCTTTTGAGAGCCATTGTAAAATGTTATTTGATGCAGAAGCTGGAGCTTTGTTCTCTATGGAGAGCCCTGGTTCTTGAGAAAAAGCTGCAAGTTCTGTTCTCCATCCTGGTCTATACCTACCATTGTTATCCCAGTTACTAAAGGCTCCTGCAATAGGTTCCATAACATTATGACACACTGTACAGTTTGGATTTGTCCATGTTGCAGAGTTTCCTATGACATCAAGAGCCTTAATAGGACGATTTGCTAAAGCTAGGATATCTGTATCGAAGAAAAAAAGCTGTGTTTTGGCTGAACGTTTTCTATCTAGGTTAGTATTAGTCGAAGGAAAACGGTTGAGATAAGTGATAGTTGTGAATATGCCAGCATGAGGAATACCATCTATCTTCGCTTCTCGTAAAGAGTCTTTAGGGTATTTAGCCTCTATCTCTTCTATGCTTAGATTTAAGTCATCATTTGAAAAAGTAAAATCATTAATATCTATGCCATATGTTCTTGCAGAGTAAGGATTTACTAAAATATAGTCAGCTGTGAGTATCTCACTAAAGGGTCTATCCTCTTTTATGACATGAAGCATTAAGTTGATAGGTTCTCTTGCAATGGCATAATTAACATTCCTATACATATGATATCTCTCAGTATCATTGAACATATTGGGTTGATCAGTCTTACTTCTTGTCCAATACTTTTCGTACCAACGCTTTTCTGGGAAGTCAGTACTACTGAGCAAGTCTTCGGCATTACGACTAGGAGAGTAAAAGTCAGTTAAGAGAAAATCATTGAACCTAAGTGCCAACCACTTATAAAAGTAATCACTTTTCATATACTCATCAAGTTGTGTGTCAAGTGCATTTAGTGATGTTGTACTATCTGTAATGTCTTGTGTTGGTGTAGCTCCAGTGAGTTTTAGAGCTGCACTTCTTAGTGTTTGGCCTGTTGTGAGGAGGGAGACAGACTTTGAACTTACTGATCCTCCCACATCTACGGTAATACAACTTTTATTTCCTTGAACATAGTCAATAAATGTTTGCATTTTAGCTTGTGCACTACTACTCATTTGTTTTCCACCAGTATGTTGCACACTGTTTGTCCCTTTATCTATAATAAGAGAATCAGTAGCCTTTATAAAGCTTCTTACAATAGTATAGTTTGCAGCTTTATTGTCAGTAAGTGGAGACTGCAAAATAAATCTTGTAGACTCTGCTTGTCCACCTTTTGAGTGGCAAGAAACACAGGCATTAAGTGTTGTAGAAACACTATCGCTAAAGTACCCCTTTATACATGTATCAGAAGAAATTTTTGGTGGAGATGTAGTAGTAGAACTAGAGTCTGAACCACAGCCACTAAACATAGAAAGGGATAAAAGTACATTTGTACTTAATAGAAAGATTTTTTTCATCATATTCTCCTATAACAAGATAGAAATGTCTTGCACTTTGATATATGATAGATATTATGAAAGGAAAAAGGAAATGTGTATTTACATTAGGCAGTCTGGCGATCTTTTACCAGTTAAAGACCCATGACTTTCCGAACTTGCTTCACAACAAGGTAGGCTTTTTCTAAATATTTATCATGGACAGAGTATAACATAAACAAATAGTATATGCAAATAAATTAAGAAGAAAAAAAATTTATGAGAGATAAAAGCTTCTTTTAGATAGAATAAAGCAATTATAATTTATTTGCTTAAGGAAATCTATGTTTGAAGTAGTTATTGGTCTTGAAGTCCACGTACAGTTAAACACAAAAACAAAACTTTTTTGCTCGTGTCCAACGAGTTTCAACCACAAACAAAATACAAATACCTGTCCAACTTGTTTAGCACTACCTGGTGCTCTTCCTGTTCTTAATCAAGATGTGTTAGCAAAAGCTGTTATGCTTGGAACGGCTATAGGTGCTACTGTGAATCGTACTTCCTACTTTGATCGTAAGTCATACTTCTACCCCGACAGTCCAACGGCTTATCAAATTACTCAGTTTTATACTCCTGTCATCCAAAATGGTACTTTAGACATTACATTGGCCGATGGTAAAGAGAAGACTATTCGTGTTGGATTTGCTCATATCGAGGCAGATGCTGGAAAAAATATTCATGAAGGAGATATCTCAAAAGTCGATCTAAATCGTGCAGGAACTCCTCTCCTTGAAATTGTTACACAACCAGATATGAGAAGTGCAGAAGAAGCAGTACTGTATCTTAAAAAACTTCACTCTATTATTCGTTATCTAAACATTGGTGATGCAAATATGCAAGAGGGTTCATTTCGTGTAGATGTAAATGTCTCTATTCGACCAAAAGGTGATGAAAAACTTTATACTCGCGTAGAAGTTAAAAATATCAACTCTTTTAAGTTCATTGAAAAAGCGATAGAGGTAGAGGTCAGACGCCAGAGTGAAGCATGGGAAGATGGTCTGTATGATGAAGAGGTCTACCAAGAGACACGTCTGTATGATTCAGAGAAAAACGAGACTCGTAGTATGCGTGGTAAAGAAGAAGCCGCTGATTATCGCTACTTTCCAGAGCCTGATCTACTTAAAGCTGTAGTAACTGATGAGATGTTTGAGAAGTACTCAAAGATTCCTGAACTTCCGGATGCTAAACGCGAAAGGTTTGTAGAAAAGTTTGGACTGAGTGCTTACAATGCTGATGTTATCACAGCAAATATTGAGATGGCTCGTTTCTTTGAAACGATGATGCAAGAGGAGGGTGTCAGTGCTAAAACTGCTGCTTCACTTCTTACAGTAGAGATGCCAGCACGTTTAAAAGGGGATATCAATATCTCTAACTCTCCAGTAAATGCAGAAAAACTTGGCTTTTTAGCAAAACGAGTTGATGATAAAACAATCTCAGGAAAAGCGGCTAAAGATGTTCTTGATGCACTTATGGAAGATGTAGACTCAGATGTCGATGCTACTATAGAGAAACTTGGACTAAAACAAGTAACCGATATGGGTGCTATTGAGGCTATTTGTGATGAAATTATTGCGGCTAACCCTGAAAAAGTTGAACAGTACCAAGGTGGGAAAGAGAAACTCTTTGGTTTCTTTGTAGGTCAAACAATGAAAGCTTCTAAGGGAACCGCAAATCCTCAAGCTGTAAATGAAATCCTTAAAGCAAAACTAGGATAAGAGATGCTAAAAAAACTGATAGTAGATTTTGCATTTTATCTTCAAACATCAAAATCGTATCAGGCACGTAAACATTTTTATGAGAACCTTTTAAATAACAATAAATATAAATATAAAAAATATCTTGATATCTTTATGATATCTCTTATTTTTACAAGTGTTACTGTGCTTATTCGTGAAGTAAAACATCCGATTCATGATTATCTTTTTTATTTTAATAGTTATATTATTTCTATTATCTTTCTTATAGAGTATCTTTTTCGTTTTTGGATACATAGCAGTATAAGTAAAATTATTGTTGATAGAGCCGAACATGATAGCTTTTTATCACGTGATATAAATCTTAGGAAGGCTTTTAAAAAAATAATACAAGTTAAACTCTCTTACATCTTTTCAATAACGGCCATAATAGATATTTTAGCCGTTATGCCTTTTTTCCATGAACTACGACTTTTACGTCTCTTTATCCTTTTTCGTGTTTTTAAACTTTTTCGTTATGCAAATAGTTTTCAAACACTTGCTTCTGTTCTAGCAAGTAAAAAGTTTGAGTTTTTTACACTAGCAATTTTTGCTTCTGTAGTTATTTTTGTCTCTTCTGTTCTTATTTATGTGATGGAGGCGAATAATCCTGCCTCTCCTGTAAATACAATATTTGAAGCAGTTTACTGGTCTATAGTTACTATCTCAACAGTAGGCTATGGGGATGTTGTACCTATTACACATGAGGGGCGAATTGTTGCCTTAGTTGTCATTATTGCTGGTATTGCGGTACTAGCATTTACTACCTCTTTAGTTGTTTCAGCATTTACAGAAAAAATTGATGAGATCAAAGAGATTAAAACTGTAGAGGATATTACAAAACTAAAGAATATTTATCTTATTTGTGGGTATGAAAGTTTAGCACAAGATGTCGCAAAAAAGTTACAAAGGCATGGGAACTCTATCATTATTTTAGATGTGGATGAACAGAGGATTGCCACTGCTAAAAATGATGGACTTACGGCACTGCAGTATGACCCTGGAGAAATGGAGAGTTATAAAAAACTTCACCTTAGTATAGAAAAACAGGTAAAAGCTATTTTGTGTTTACACGAAGATGATGTTGCGAATGTATATACGGCATTAACAGTACGCTCACTCTCAAAAGATATACATATTCTCTCTCTTCTTATGGAAAACTCAAATCGAAAAAAGCTTGAGTATGCTGGGATAAATAAACTTGTTTACCCTCAAGAACTTATAGGTCTTATTACTAAAGAGTTAGTGGGACAACCAGTAGCATTTGAAGTAATTCATGAGCTTAGAAGTGAAACATCAAATGTAAATATTGCTGAAATTGTAATATCTGATAGGATTTTAGAGAGTTATTCTACTGTCGATGAGTTGGGAAATAAAGATTTTCGTGTGGTACTTCTTGGAGTGTATAAGAAAAAGAGAGGGCATTTCTATTTTAATGCGATGGAGAATACTCTTTTAGAGGTAGGAGATTTTTTACTTGTAATAGGATATAAGGTTTTTATCAAAGAGTTTGAACAGCATCTACACACAAGGCTAAATCATGAGTGATACTACAGCATTAATATTTGGTTTTAATAACTACTCTGTTGAGATACTAAAAAATGTTGAGAATGAGTATGATAGTGTAAAAGTCTACTCTCTTCGTGAAGATAATGTCAAAACTGAAGGTTATAGTATTGGGCATTTTGATCTGAGTGATAATTGGCAAGAGATGGAAGATGAGATAGATATAGAAAAAGCTGTAGCTTTTTGTGTTTTAGAAGAGACAGCTGAGAATGTTTTTTTGGTTATCTCCCTCAGAGCAACTTATGAAAATCTCTCAATTATTGCCGTAGCATCACATAAAGAGGATGCAAATAAACTTCTGATGGCGGGGGCAAATAAAGTTATTCCTTTAGTTGAAACTACAGCAGATATTATCACAAATATGCTTGAAAATCCTATCTCAAATGATGTTTTACATGAGATACTTTATGAAGAGAGTGCACTTAAAATTGCACAGATTAAGATAGGTAAGGAGAGTCACTTTAAGGATGAAGAACTCTCAAGTATTGACTGGAGTCATTACAATGGTATCATAGTACTCTCAGTGATGCATAAAGATATGAAGAGTGAATTTATCTACTCTTCAAAAGCAAAACGCCATGTTATACAAGAGGATGATGTGCTTGTTGTTGTTGGATATGAGCAAGATATACAAGATTTTGAAAAAAAAATAGGGAGCAATAGATATGTCAGTTGGAATAATTGGAGCTGGTAAATGGGGTAGTGCTTTAGCATTTGCCTTCTCAGAAAAAAATGATGTACTTATCACATCAAGAACACCAAGAGTGTTAGTAAACTTTGTCTCTTTAGAAGAAATACTTAAGTGTGAATATCTTGTAATCACAGTTCCAGCTCAGCAGGTCGCACAGTGGCTTGAAGAGAATTTTACTTTCAGTGGACAGAAGATACTTGTCGCATCAAAGGGAATAGAAGCGAGTAGTGGTCGTTTTTTAAATGAGATATATGAGAAGTATGTTCCCTCTGAAAATATTGCATTTCTCTCAGGACCCTCTTTTGCAGTAGAGGTACAAAAGTCTCTCCCTACTGCTTTAGTAGTTAACTCACTTAACTCTCAAATAGCAAGAGATTTCGCAGGACTCTTTCCCTCTTTTATAAAAGCCTACACTTCAAATGATGTAGCTGGTGCAGAGGTAGCAGGGGCATATAAAAATGTTATTGCCATAGCTGCTGGAATCTGTGAAGGTTTAGGACTTGGCAACAATGCTGCTGCTGCACTCATCTCTCGTGGACTTATAGAGATGGAGCGTTTTGGTTTAGCACATGGGGCAAAGAGTGAGACTTTTATGGGACTAGGTGGGGCAGGAGATCTTTTTCTTACTGCATCTTCTTCTATGAGTCGTAACTTTCGTGTTGGATTAGGTCTGGCAAAAGGGAAATCTCAAGAAGAGATACTAGAAGAACTCGGTGAAGTGGCTGAGGGAATAGGAACTACTTATGCCATTCATGAGCTTTCAAAAACAAGTGACTTGTATCTGCCAATAGCAAAAGAGGTTTATGAAATGTTAGAAGGAAAATCTCCACAAGCTTCGCTCCAAGATCTACTTTCACAATGACACATACTTTAGAAGAGTTAAAAAGTGGCTCACTTCTTGGCATAAGAAAGTTAAAAATAGTCGAAAACTTAGAAGAGTTTCCAGAAGAGATATTTTCTCTTGCTGAGAGTTTAGAGTTTTTGGACTTAAGTGGCAATGGACTACATTCTTTACCAGAATTAAGCAGACTCAAAAAACTAAAAATCGCTTTTTTTTCAAACAATCTTTTTACAGAAATGCCCTCTGCATTTAAAGAGTGCTCTGAACTTTATATGCTTGGAATGAAAGCAAATAAAATAGAAAAGTTTGATGAAGAGATCTTGCCACTTAGTATAAGTTGGCTTATTCTCACAGACAATAGACTTAAAAAACTTCCAAACTCCATAGGAAAACTCACAAAAATGCAGAAATTTCCTTTAGCAGGGAATCTTTTAGAAACACTTCCTTCGAGTATGCAAGAAATGAAAAACCTAGAGC